>BEIC01000029.1 GCA_002898875.1 bacterium HR26 | reverse complement strand
AGCGACCGAGAAGGCGGCAGCCTGGCCACCGAGCTGGCGGTTCTGCTCCCACAGCGTCACCTGATGGCCTTGCTGCAGGAGACGGTACGCCGCGGTGAGTCCAGCGATGCCACCGCCGATGACGCCGACGCGCAGTTGCGTGGTCATGGCGTGCCTCCCGTCAGGCTATGCGGGGGCATGCTGCCGCTGGCCCCGGAGCCGGGCCAGAAACCGGTGAAGCTCCCGGTTCTCCCAGACGACCAGAATCTGGCTAGCGTTGAAGATCGACGAGTACGTACCACTGATCACCCCGATCAAGAGGGCGAGGACGAAGTAGCGGATCGTCTCGCCGCCGAACAAGAAGAGCGCGAGCAGCGTGAAGACCACGGTGAGCGACGTGTTGAGCGAGCGAACGAGCGTCTGCACCACGCTATAGTTCACAATCTGCTCGAAGGTCGGCGCGGCGCGCCGTGCAAGGTTCTCCCGGATCCGGTCGAAGACGACGATCGTGTCGTGGACGGAGAAGCCGATGATGGTCAGCAGCGCTGTGACGAAGAGCGCGTCCACCTCGATGCCGCGCAGCCAGCCGAGGATCGAGAAGATGCCGACGACGACCGCGACGTCGTGGAGCATGGCGATGATCGCGGCGATGCCGTAGAGGATCGGGTTGTTGGTGTTCCGAAAGGCCCAGGCGATGTAGCCGAGGATGCCCAGCGTGGCCAGCCCCACGGCGACCACGGCGCGGTTGCGGATGGCCGTGCCGAGTGTCGGACCGACCGACTCGATGCGGAGCTCGGTTAAGTCGCCGAACCGCTCCCGGAGCGCGGTGGCCAGCTCGGCCTTCTGCGGCGAGCCCTCCTTCAGCTCCTTCATCCGGATGAGGACGACGTTGTCCTGTGAGGTCTGGACGATGGAGTCGGGATAGCCGTGGGCGGCGAGCACGTCCCGCACTTCGCCAGGCTGTACCGGGCGCGACATCTGGAGCTCCCAGAGCGTACCGCCGGTGAAGTCGATGCTCAGGTTGAGCCCGTGCAGCGTCAACGAGATGAGCCCGGGCACGATCACGATAAGCGAGAGCAGGAACCAGTAGTAGCGTTTGCCAACCAGATCGAGCATAGTGACGAGCCGTGTCTCCCAGTCGCTAGTCGCCGGGCGCCGGCGCTGGCTCCACCGGCCGCCGCTCCAGTCCGAACCACCACAGGTTGTGGAACAGGCCGCTCGTCAGCAACACCCGCAGCAGGTTGCGGCTGACGACGATGGCCGTGAACATGCTCACCGCCACGCCGATGAAGAGCGTCAGGGCGAAGCCCTGGATGATGGTGGCACCGACGTACCGGCCGAACCAGAACAAGATGGCACACGTGATCATGGTTGAGATGTTCGAGTCCCGGATCGAGGGCCAGGCATGATCGAAGCCCTCCTCGATGGCCCGGGCGATCGTCCGCCCGCGGCGCAGCTCCTCTCTCAAGCGCGCGAAGATCAGGACGTTGGCGTCGACCGCCATGCCGATCGACAGGATAAAGCCGGCGATGCCCGGGAGCGTCAGCACCACCGGGATGAGCTTGAACAGGGCGAACACGAACGAGGTGTACATCAAGAGCGCGATCACCGAGATGATCCCCGGCAAGCGGTAGTAGAGGATCATGAACAGCGCCACCAGCCCGAGGCCGACCAGCCCGGCCACGATGCTCTTGTCGATCGAGTCCTGCCCGAGCGTCGGCCCGACCGTCCGGCTCTGCACGACCTCCAGCGGGACGGCCAGCGCGCCCGACTTGAGCTGGAGCACCAGCTCGTTCACTTCCTGCGCATTCAGCCCGGTGATGATGCCGCGTCCTTCGCAGATCGCGCTCTCGATCCGTGGGGAACTGATCACCTGCTTGTCGACTACGATCGACATTGGGAAGCCGACGTGGCTGCTGGTGTAGTCACAGAACTTGCGGGTGGCTTCGCCCTTCAGCTCGAACCCGACGACCAGCGTGCCGAACTGGTCGGTGGTCGGGTAGGCGTCCTGTAGATCAGCGCCGGTAATGATCGTCTCATAGACGGGCCCCTGGGCCTCCGGCGTGGGAGTCGCTCCTGCTTCAGGAGTCGGGCTGGCCGTCGTCCCCGCCGACTCACCGGTCACCGGCGTCGACTCCGACTCCGGTGTGGCGCCGGGCGTCGGTGTACCGTCCGCCGATGGGGGGGTGACTGTTGCCGCGGGCGTCGTAGCGGAAGGAGTGCCCGTCTCCCCGGATGTCGGCGTGGCCGCCGGCTCCGCAGTCGGAGCCGGCTCAGTGCCTAGGATATCGCTGGCCGGGCCGGCGGTGGTGTTCACAATGGTGCCGGGCGCCAGGAACTGGCCGTTCGTATCGATGATCTCCAGTAGCGCGGTCCGCTGGAGGACGCGCACTGCCTGCTCGGGGTCACGATAGCCGGGGAGCTCGACCAGGATCTGATTGCTGCCGCGGGTCTGGATGACCGGCTCGCTGACCCCTAACCCGTTGACGCGACGCTCGATCGTGTCCCGAGTGCCCTGCAGCACGTCCTGGGTCACCTCGACACCGGCCGGTGGCCGGGCCTCGAGGACGATCTGGATGCCTCCCTGCAGGTCGAGCCCTTGCTGGACGGTAATACCCGACTTCCAGCCGAAGGGATCGAGCGTTTGCCCGGGGAGATCGACCCAGACCGCAGCCAGGGTCAACAGGAGGATCGCGATCAGCGTCTGCCAGGGCTTGATCCGCACAGCAACGTCGCCTTCGTCTCACCGAGCTCGCGGTTCCGGAGCACCACGCCCTCCACCCGCTCTCGGGCCAGCCGCGATTATACACAGGCGGTCCGCTAGGGATCGTGCCTGACCGTCGAGGAGGTCGCGGCATGCACGTACAACTGGTGCGTGTAGATGTAGTCTTCGACCTCCCGCGGGATGTGGTAGCGAATACTGCGCCCCTCCGCGACGCGCCGGCGGATCTCGCTGGCGGCGATCTGGATGAGCGGTGCGCGGACGAGCAAGATCCGGTCGCGCGCGGCTGGCACCGCAGCGATCACCCGCTCCAGGTCGATGTCCACGCCAGGCCGAAGCGCCACGGCCAGGATCGCCTGGGCGGCGATACGGTTCGGGTCGTGCCAGTTGGGAAAATCGGCCAGCGAGTCCTCGCCCATCAGGAAGAAGAGCTCGTCGCCCGGGTACTGGGCGCGTAGGATGGCCAGGCTGTCGGCCGTGTAGCAGGGGCCGGAGCGCTGCACATCTACGTAGGAGACGCCGAAGGCCGGCTCGCCCCTGATCGCGAGATGGAGCATGGCCAGGCGATGGTGGACCGGGCTGATCGGCCGGCCGACCTTGTGCGGTGGCTGCCCGGCAGGGAGGAAGAGCACGCGATCGAGCTGAAGCTGCTCGCGGAACTCTTCGGCAATGAGCAAGTGACCGTTATGGATAGGGTCGAACGTACCGCCGAAGATGCCGAGACGGGCCACGCGCGCTCCGCTCCTTCCCAGCCCAGGTGACGCTCGTACCTGCCCTGGTGACCTGCTCGGAGACTTCAGGAGCTCCGGCAGGGTGAACGAATCGTACTACGTCTTGCCGGTGCACTCTCATTCTGCGGGTTGACAGTGTATGCGGCTCATGGTGAGCTTGCAGGGCAATGGCGAGCGGTTCTGGGAACAGCCTGGCTACGTGAGGTGTGGAGCGCAGTGGGAGAGCGCTGGGAGCCGCCACGGCGAGCGGTTATCGAGGCTGCCGAGCGGCGTCGCCGGGCGAAGCCGAGGATCTCGACGGCGAGCCTCAGCGAAGGCTTCGGCATGGCCGCCGGTCGCTGGCTAGCCGGCGTGATCTGCGCGGCAGCGGCGATCCTGTACGCGCGCGGGCCGCTCGCCCTCGCGTTGACAGCGCTGCTGGTCGCGCTGGTTGCCGGAGGGCTGCCGCGTCGCTGGGGGCTGCCGGCTTGCTGGCGGGCCACCTGGCTAGCTGATGCCTGGACGCTGGGGCTGATCACGCCGCTGGCTACGGTCAACGCGTACGTGGCAACGCAGGATCGCGCGCTGACGAACGTCGAGGCGTCGCTCTACTTCGAGACCGCGCTGGCGCTGTGTGCCGCCATCATCGGGCTGCTCCTGCTGGGCCGGCGGCTCGCCTATGACGACGTAACCTTGCGAGCGTACCTGCTGCTCCCCCCGGCACTGCAGGCCGCTGTCCTGTTGCCGAGCGCGCGGCAAGGTGACCCGCGCTCGTTGCTGGTGGCGCTCGGGGGGATTTACCTGGCGGCGGGTGTGCTCACGACGCTGGGCTGGTCGCTGTCCGGCCGAGCGCGCAGCTGGCTGACGCTTGCCGGCCTGGTGGCCTACCTCGGACTGGTCTGGGTATCCACCGGAGGGCTGGCATCGCTCTTCAGCCGGCCCTCGCCGGTTCCACTCGTGCACGTGCTGATCTCGCTGGCAGGCGTCCTGATGCTCGCTGTCGAGGGGTGGGTCGGTCTGGATACGCCTCGCCGAAAAGCGCTTCCGGCTGCAGGCGAGCGGTGGCAGAGCGGCACCGGCCAGCGCCGGGCTGAATCTCCGGAGCGGCGCTAACCCAGCGTGGGTTCCTCGCCCACGATCTCGCTCGGCCTTAGATGCTGCTCGGCCGAAGACTCGACGACGGCCAGCGAGGCGACCTCGTCGCCGTCCTGCAAGCGCATCAGGCTGACACCGCGGGCACTTCGCCCGAGCCGCGGCACCTGGTCGGATCGAATCAGGATGACCTTGCCCCGGCAGCTCATCAGGACGATGGTTCCCTGGCCCCCGACGACCCGCGCTGCCGCGACCGGGCCAGTTTGCGGCGTCACCTTCATGGCGATGATCCCGCTGCCGCCGCGGCCCTGGCGGCGAAACTCGTCCAGCGACGTGCGCTTGCCATAGCCGTGTCGGGAGACGATCAGGAGATCACCTCCCGGCCGCACCACCTCAGCCGCGATGACCTCGTCACCCTCATCCAGCCGGATACCGATCACCCCGGCCGCGACTCGCCCCATCGGGCGCACGTCGGCCTCGGAGAAGCGGATCGCTTGCCCACGGGCGGTGGCCAGGATCACCTCGTCCTTGCCCGACGTCGGCTGTACCCAGCATAACTCGTCGCCTTCCTCCAGGCTGATCGCGATCAAGCCGGAGGAACGCACGCTGCTGAACTCCTCAAGGCGCGTGCGCTTGACACGACCCCGGCGCGTGCACATGAACAGGTAGATGGCTCCAGCGAAATCCCGCACCGGGACGAGCACCGTTATCTCCTCGTCGGGCTGGAGGTTGATCAGGTTCACCACCGGGATCCCCCGCGCACTCCGCCCGGCGTCCGGGATCTCGTGCACTGGGAGCTGGAAGACCCGGCCCCGGTTAGTGAAAAAGAGCATGGCGTCGTGTGTGGTGGCATGGACCACGTGGCGCACCTGGTCCTCGTCGCGGACGGTGATGCCATTGACGCCCCGACCGCCGCGGTGCTGGGTCCGGTAGGCGCCGTTTGGGTTGCGCTTGATGTAGCCGCGCTCGGTGATGGTGACCAGGACGTCGACCTTGGGGATCAGGTCCTCCTCGGTCATCTCCCCGCTGACGTCCTGGATCACGGTACGGCGAGCGTCGCCGTACCGCTCCTTGAGGTCGGCCAGCTCCTGCTTGATCACCCGCAGGATCTTGGCCGGGTCGGCCAGCAGCGCTTCCAGATCGGCGATCTTGCGCTGGATCTCGTGGTACTCGTCTTCGATCTTCTGGCGTTCGAGCGCGGCCAGCCGGCGGAGCTGCATATCGAGGATGGCGTTGGCCTGGATCTCGGTCAGCGAGAAGCGCGACATGAGGTTCGTCCGGGCCTCGTCGGCCGAGCTCGACTCGCGGATCGTCTGGATAACCGCGTCGAGGTGGTCGAGCGCGATCATCAGGCCCTGCAGGACGTGGGCCCGGCGCCGGGCGTGCTCGAGGTCGAATTCGGTGCGCCGGCGCACGATCTCCTGCCGGTGCTCGACGTAGAGCTGCAGCACCCGCTTGAGCGTCAGCATGCGCGGCTGGGTGCCGTCCACCAGCGCCAGCATGTTGACCCCGAACGTCGTCTGGAGCTGGGTGTGCTTGAACAGGTTGTTGAGCACCGTGCGCGGCTGGGCATCGCGCTTCAGCTCGATGACGATCCGCATGCCGTTGCGGTCGGACTCGTCGCGCAGGTCGTGGATCCCTTCGAGCCGCCCGGTCTTGACCAGTTCGGCGATCTTCTCGATCAGCGCGGCCTTGTTGACCTGGTAGGGCAGCTCAGTGACGATGATCGAGTAGCGGTTGCCCCGGGCGGCCTCTTCGATGTGGGCGCGGGCACGGACGACCACGCGCCCGCGGCCGGTCGCATAGGCGGCGAGGATGCCTTCCCGGCCGAGGATGACGCCGCCGGTAGGGAAGTCTGGCCCGGGGATGATCTCCGCCAACTCCTCGACGGTTGCCTCAGGGTTGTCGATCAGGTAGATCAGCGCGTCGCAGACCTCTCCCAGGTTGTGGGGCGGGATATTGGTCGCCATGCCGACGGCGATGCCGGAGGCACCGTTGACCAGCAGGTTAGGCAGGCGGGCGGGCAGTACCACCGGCTCGCGGGCGCTGTCATCGTAATTGGGGACGAAGTCGACGGTCTGCTTCTCGATGTCGGCCAGCATCTCCTCGGCGATGGGGGCTAGCCGGGCCTCCGTGTAGCGCATGGCCGCCGCGCTGTCGCCGTCGACGGAGCCGAAGTTGCCTTGCCCATCGATCAGCGGGTAGCGGAGGGAGAACGGCTGGACCATCCGGACGAGCGCGTCGTACACGGCGGCATCGCCATGGGGGTGGTACGACTTCAAGACCTCGCCGACGATGCCGGCGCTCTTCCGGTACTTGGCGTTGGGCCGCAGGCCCATCTCGTGCATGCCGTAGAGGATGCGCCGCTGCACCGGCTTGAGGCCGTCGCGCACATCGGGCAGCGCCCGCTGCACGATCACGCTCATCGCGTAATCGAGATACGAGCGCCGCATCTCCTCGTCGATGCTGACCCGTTCGACTCGGCCGATATCCACGATCTCCAACTCCCTCGCCGGTTCATCGTCCGGCTAGTAGAACGTACAGGTCAATTGTACCACGTTGGGCTTGACGATGCCGAAAATGCGGCTGTGACGGCCTGGCACGGGGTGGCCAGCGGTCAGCCTCTGGTGGCTTCCTCGATCGGGTATTGGGCGAGCTCCGGTGGGATCTGGCCGATGGCTTCGCCCTGCGGCACGACCTCGGCCAGCGGCCGATCCCACACGCGCTGGAGTACCGACCACTGTCCGGGATCGACCCGGATCATGCGCTCGAGTGCCCGGGCGACGAGCTTCATGTTCTCGTCCAGATCGCGCTCCTCATCGCCGGTCCGTACCAGCTCGAGCGGCGCTTCGACGAAGACGGCGGACTTGCGGGCCGATCTCCGCACGGTGTAGGCCGGGAGCAGCGTCGCGCCGGTGCGCAGGGCGAGCACAACCGGTCCGACCGGGAGATAGGCCGGGGCGTCGAAGAAGTGCACTCTCCGGGAGTGACCGGTGACGTCCCGGTCACCGGCAACGAGTAGGATGCCGTTCTTGCGCAGCAGCCGCAGGATCGGCAGCACCGAGCTGGCGCCAGGTGGCAGCACGGTGATGCCCATGGCCGACCGGAGCCGGGCTAGGTACCGGAACAGCTCGGGGGGCTGCACCTGCTCCGCGATCACGGCGGCCTGAAGTCCGAGCGTGGCCGGATACTGCGCGACCACGCTGAAGTTCCCCAGGTGGGCGGACAGCACGATGATGCCCTTGCCGCGGGCCAGCGCAGCTTCGACGTGTGGCCAGCCGTGGACCTCGATCAGCTCGGTCAAGCGGTCGCGGTCGAGCGAGCGCAGGCGGACAAGATCGTAATAATTCATCGTCGCAGTGATGAAGACCCGGGCGGCCTGGCGCTGGCGCCAGAGCCAGCTTCTCTGGGGCGCGACGTGGCGCAGGTTATCGAGGACGGCGCGGCGGGTGCGCAGCTTGAGCAGGTAGAGCAGCAGGCCGATCGTCCGGCAGATCCAGTAGCCCGCGCGTGCAGGGACGATCGGGGTGAGCAGCGCACCGGCCCGCATTGCCCAGAGCAGCCACATGCTCAGCTCCCATCGGCGACGAACTCGGGCAATGCCCGCTCTGCCGGAGCCTCCCAGAGCGCACGCGCGCAAAGCCACTGGTCGGTGAACTCGCGGATCGCCGCCTCGATCGCCGAGGCCAGTGACGCGACCCAGGTCTCTCGTTCCTCGGCCGGATCCCCGGCGAGCGGCGTCAGATCGAGCAGGAGCGTCTGCCAGCCAGGACGGAATACGAGTGTAGCAAAACACGCGTGCCGGCCGGCGAGACGTCCCTCCGGCGGAAGCGCGACGCGCGCCGTCGCCCGGAAGAGCGGCAAGCTCCAGCCGCGGTCGGCCGACACCTCGTCGAGGAGGTGGAGCTCCGCCAGCGGGCGCTGCTGGCCCAGGTGAAGGCCGATCACGCGCTCGAGCAGGGGCCAGGCCCCGAGGCGGACGGTGAGCAGGATATCCGGCGGCCGTGCCTGGAGAGCCCACAGCCGCCGGTGATCACGGGGCACGACGCGCGTCAGCAACGCCAGGTCATCGAGGGAACTCAAGCGCCGCGTGGCCGTCTCGATCCGGCGCCGGTTGGCGAGTACCTGCCGGGCGAGCGCGCCGACGGCCGGACTCATAGACGGCTCGTGCAGGACGTACGACAGGTTGAGCTGAAGGATCGCTTCGAGCGATCGAGTCTCGTCCATCGCTTGCTGCTACGGTAGCGAAGGGGGCAGCGAGCCCCGTCCGCTGCCCCTCACCTGCATATGACGGTACAACCGGTGTCGAGCCGGCTCAACTCTCCGCCGGGATGTACCGCTCGCGCTGGGCAACGGTCTCGCGGATGAACGCCTCGACCATCTCCCGCGCCTCGTCGTCCCGATACTGAACCGGCGGTGACTTCATAAAGTAGGCGCTCGGCCCGATCAGCGCGCCGCTGATGCCGGCATCGAGCGCGAGCTTGGCGCAGCGGATAGCGTCGATGACCACGCCGGCGGAGTTCGGCGAGTCCCAGACCTCGAGCTTTAGCTCCAGGTTGATCGGCACATCGCCGAACGTGGTGCCCTCGATGCGGATATGGCACCACTTCCGGTCCTGGAGCCAAGGGATGTAGTCGCTGGGGCCGACGTGGATGTTCTCGTCGGGAATCGGATAATCGAGCTGGCTGAGCACGGCGTTGGTCTTGGAGATCTTCTTCGACTCCAGCCGCTCGCGCTCCAGCATATTCAGGAAGTCGGTGTTGCCGCCGAAGTTGAGCTGGTAGGTGCGGTCGATACGCACCCCGCGGTCGGCCAGCAGGCGGGTCAACACCCGGTGGGTGATGGTGGCGCCGACCTGGCTCTTGATGTCGTCGCCGATCACCGGCAGGCCGCGGTCGCGGAAGCGCTTCTGCCAGTACTCCTCGCGGGCGATGAAGACCGGGATGCAGTTGATGAAGGCGCACCCGGCGTCGAGCACCTGCTCGACGTACCACTTGGTGGCCATCTCGCTGCCCACCGGCAAGTAGTTGACGACCACATCGGTCTGGGTCTCCTTGAGGATCCCAACGATGTCGGCCGTCGGGCCCGGTGCCTTCTTGATGATCTGCGAGAGATACTTGCCCAGCCCGTCGTGGGTCATGCCACGGTAGACGGGGACGCCCAGGTAGGGCACGTCGCTGAACTTATAGGTGTTGTTCGGCGGCGTGAAGATGGCTTCAGAGAGGTCCTTGCCCACCTTGTTGGCGTCGATGTCGAACGCGGCGGTGAACTCGATATCGCCAACGTGGTAGCCGCCGAGATCGACGTGCATCAGGCCGGGGACGAACTGGTTGGGATCGGCGTTCCGGTAGTAGTGGACACCCTGAACCAGCGCGGAGGCGCAGTTGCCAACCCCGATGATGGCGACGCGGATCTTCTTGCTACCCACAGCTCCTCCACGATCCTCTCTGTCGACGCGGTTACCGGCCTACGCGGTGCCGGCCGCTCGCCTCGTGGCCATATCTGACTCATTGTACGGTCCAGAAAGGGAGCCCGTCAATTTTCGGCGCGGGAACGTGACTGTCACACAGATGGCGGGCGCATGTGGGTCAGGGACACGCGGCGCTCCTGCGTGGCCACCCACGAGGGGTGGCCCTACGTCACGCTGCCCCTCCCCGCGGGGGGCCTTCGCTCCCGAGCTCCGCCGCCTCCGGGGCGAGCAGCGCGAGCTCCTCCGGCAGCGGCACCGCCGTGGCCCGCTGCCACCACCACAGCACCGGGATACCGGCCCCCAGGTAGATCAGGATCGTCGTGCGCCCGCCCGGCGCGAGGGTCCGGCCAGTGAGTTCCGGCACCCCGGCGGCCAGCTCCGCGACCCAGACGATCCAGCGGGCCGGCAGCCAGGCCAGCACGCCCAGCGCCTCGGCCGCGACGGGATGCACCAGCGAGGCCACTGCTACCAGCACGCCACCCGCCATAGCCGGCGCCACTGCTGGCCCGACGAGCAGGTTGGCCACCGGCGCGATCAACGAGTAGGCGCCGAACCGGTACAGGAGCAGCGGTGACACCGCGAGCTGTGCCGTGACCGGCAGCACGATCGCCCCTATCCAGGCCGGGTGCCGGGCGATCTGCGGTCCGAGCAACGCCAGCGCTGCCGTCGAGAGCGCCGAGAGCTGGAACGCCACGTCCAGCCTGATCTGGGGCTGGACGGCGATCATCGCGATGACCGACCAGAGCAGCGCGGTCACCGGCTCGCGCGGGCGGCCCCGCCAGCGGGCCGCCAGGTACAGGCTCGCCATCAGTGCGGCCCGCACGACCGGCGGCTGGAGGCCGACCAGATAGGCGTAGCCCCAGGTGATGCCCGCCACCGCCGGCAAGCGCCGACGCACACTCAGCCAGCGGCGCAGCACGACCTCGCACACCCCGGTCACCACGGCCACATTCCAGCCGCTCACCGCCGTCAGGTGCGTCAAACCGGCGGCCTGGAACGCCTGTCGGGTCGGTCCGGTCATCCGGCTGTCGTCGCCCAGCAGCACGCCGAGCGTCAGTATGCCGGCTGGCTCTGGCACGCTTCGCAGCACGCGCTCCCCGATGGTCTCGTGAATGCGCGTGCGCAGGCGTTGCGGCAGCGTCGCCTCGCTGCCTTCGACGGTGAAGTCGAACACGCGGAGCGTTGCTGTGGCTCCAGTGCTCGATTCCGCTGGCTCAGCGACGGCAAGCTCGCCTATCCCGGACAGCACGTCGCCCTGTCGTACCGTCACCGTCGGGGGTAAGCGCGCGAGCACGGTCGCCTCGACCGGCGTGCGCAGCCGGAGCAGCGTGTCGGTGCGCTCGGGATAGACGCGGGGCAGGCCCAGCACCGTGCCCGTGAAGCGGTGCCGGCCAGCGACGTCGGACGGGAGCGAGGTCGGCGCGGGTGTCACCGCGACCCGCCCGGCGCCGGCCAGCAGGCAGATGAGGGCAGCCCCCGATGCGAGGCGGACCTGCCTGGTAGGCCAGGTGACGGACGCGAGCGAGGCGCTGGCCACCGCGATGACGAGCGTCGCAGGGATCATGCGGAGATCGTACGCGACCACACCGCCGAGGAAGGCGAGGCCGAGCCAGAGCCCGATCATGGCACTCCGCCGACGGTGACCAGGTCGCGCAGCTCATCGACCATGCGCGGTGAGATACCTCTCACCTCGGCCAGCTCATCCACCGACTGGAAGGGGCCGTGCTCCGTCCGGTAGGCGACGATCCGCTCGGCCAGCGCCGGGCCGATCCCGGGCAATGCCTCGAGCTCATCAGCCGACGCCGTGTTGATGTCGATCAGCGTCGAGGCCGGCTCCACCGTCGCCGTCGCTACCCCGCTGCCATCTGGAGCCTGGGCCGACCGCTCGGGGACAACGATACTTTGCCCGTCTCGCAGCCGCTCGGCCAGCGGCAAGCGCGACGCGTCGGCGCCGGACAGCAGGCCGGCACGGTCGAGCGCATCCGCCAGCCGGGATCCGGCGGGCAGGGTATGCAGCCCGGGCTGCGCCACGGCCCCACCGACGTAGACCGTGATATCTGCCGGGGTCTCGAGGGGTTCGACGCGCAGGACGAGATCGCCGTGTGCCCGCCCCTGCCGGAGCAGCGCGAGCGCCAGCGCGACGAATAGCCCGGCGACGAAGCCGAGGATCAGCGTCTGGATCGGGGAGAGTCGCTGCAGTCGCTCCACGTCCCCTGCCTTCCGTCGTTGCTCTGCCCTCTGTTTGGCCGATCCTACCCGGCCTTCGGGGCGCTGTAAAGCGGTCGGCTGTGGATGGTAGTGATATACTGAACCACTTCGCTGGGGTCACCCGTCGATGGTGGCCAGCTTTTGCGTGTCTCACGCGCACCCTGGACTCGCTGGAGATATGGCGCTCACGCACTTGATTGCGCAACTCGTCGACGACCCGTGGCACCGCGAGCTGGCCGAGAGCCTTCGCGCGTTGGGGGAGGGACAGGCCCTCGAAGTCGAGAGCGTCCCGGTGGCGGCCCGCGCGCCACTCCTTGCGTCGCTGATCCGGCAGCTCGAGCGGCGGCTGCTGATCCTGACCGCCCGGCACGACCAGGCGTTCGAGCTGCAGGACGCGCTCTCGACCTACCTCCCCTCGGGGCAGTCGCCGCTCCTCTGGCCGGCGCCTGAGACCCTACCCTACGACCTCCTTGTCCCTGACCGAGCCGCCAGCGCCGAGCGCGTCGCGCTTCTCCGGCGGCTGGCGACCGATCCCTCCGCTGTGGTCATCGCGCCGGTGCGCGCGCTGACGCAGCTCCTCAGCCCGCCGGAGACGCTCTGGTCACAGGCGCTCGAGCTTCGCGTCGGCGCGACGCTGTCGCTGCGCGCCTTCCTCGCGCGCCTGCTGGCCGCCGGGTACCAGCGTGCCGCAGTCGTGGGTGCACCTGGGCAGTTCAGCCATCGCGGCGGGATCGTCGACCTCTGGTCACCGGGTAGCCGGCTCGCCTTGCGGGTCGAGCTCTTCGGGGACGAGATCGAGTCGATCCGCCGCTTCGACCCAGAGACGCAGCGCTCGGTCGAGCGGATCCAGGAGGCCAGCGTCCTTCCGCCGGTCGAGGTCGACCAGAGCCGGCTCGCCGAGGCGGTGGAGCGGCTCTGCCGCGTGGATACCGGATCGCTGCGACCGGAAGTGCTGGCGGAGTGGGAGCGACTGCTGGCTCACCTCGAGCGCGGGGAGCTGGCCCCAGGCCCAGAGCTATTCGCCCCCTTCTTCCTCGATCGCCCAGTCAGCCTGCTCGACTACCTCCCGGCGACACACCTGGTGGTCGTGATGGATCCGGGCGCGGTTTACCTCGCTCTGGAGCAGATCGACGTGCAGGCCCAGGAGCTCCGGGCGACGCTCGAGGACAGCGGCGAGCTGCCTCGTGACCTCCCACTCCCGTACCACCCGCTCGAACGGGTCCTGGAGCAGGTGGGGCGGATGCACCAGCTTCTCCTCGGCTCCCGTCCCCCGCAGTGGCCAGCCGGCGGCGTTACCCCGTTCGCTGCCCAGGATCGCTACACGACCGACTTGCCCAACCTGGCCGGCCGCCTTGGCCAGCTCCCCTCGCTGGTGGAGCAGTTCACGGCCGGCGGCTGGCGGCTGGTGCTGGCCAGCGAACAGCGTGACCGGCTCACCGAACTCCTCGAGGAGCACGGCATCTTCCCGCGGGTCCAGAAGGAGTCCCCGATTGGGCCCGATGGGCATGGGGCTGCTCCGCTCGAGCCGGGCACGGTCGAGGTCGCGCGCGAGCGGCTCAACGGCGGCTGGAAGTACGCCGGGCAGCGGCTCCTGGTCCTCAGCGACCGCGAGCTCTTCGGCTACCGCCGCGCGGCGCGCCGCCCGAGCGGCCGGCCGCGGGCCACGTCCGCCGACCTGCTCCAGCGGTTGAAGCCCGGCAGCTACGTCGTCCACGTCGAGCACGGCATCGCCCGCTACGGCGGACTGGTCACGCTCGAGATCAGCGGGGTGACCCGCGAGTACCTCCTGCTCGAGTACGCCGACAACGACCGGCTCTATCTCCCGGTCGACCAGCTCGACCGCATCACGCTCTACGAGAGCTTCGACGGTGAGCCGTCCCTGACCCGGCTCGGCTCGCCGGAGTGGTCGCGCATCAAGCGCCGGGTACGGCAGGCGGTGCGCGAGCTGGCCTTCGACCTGCTGCAGCTCTATGCCGCGCGCGAGGCCGCGGTTGGGCATGCCTTCTCGCCGGACACTGCCTGGGATCACGAGCTGGAGGAGTCGTTCCCGTACGAGGAGACTCCCGACCAGTTGCGGGCAATTCAGGAGATCAAGGCCGACATGGAGCGGCCACGCCCGATGGATCGCCTCCTCTGCGGCGACGTCGGCTTCGGCAAGACCGAGGTGGCGGTGCGCGCGGCGTTCAAGGCGGTGAACGATGGCTTCCAGGTTGCCATCCTGGTGCCGACGACGGTGCTGGCGCTCCAGCACTACACGACGTTCCAGCAGCGCCTGGCGCCGTTCCCAGTGCGCGTCGAGATGCTCTCGCGGCTCCGCGACCGGCGCGAGCAGGCAGAGATCGTGGAGGCCATCGCCCGCGGCGAGGTGGACATCGTTATCGGTACGCACCGGCTACTGCAGCGAGACGTCCGCTTCAAGCGCCTCGGCCTCGTCATCATCGACGAGGAGCAGCGCTTCGGGGTAGCGCACAAGGAACATTTCAAGCGCCTGCGCACCAACGTCGATGTCCTGACCATGACGGCCACCCCGATCCCGCGCACGCTCTACCTGGCGCTCTCCGGTATCCGGGACCTGTCGGTGATCAACACGCCGCCGCTGGATCGAGCGCCCGTGCGCACCTTCGTTACCCCAGCCAGAGACACCGTCGTCCGCGAGGCTATTCTGCGCGAGATCGCCCGCGGTGGCCAGGTCTACGTTGTCCACAACCGGGTGCAGAGCATCAGCCACCTGGCGGCCCGGCTCCAGCGGCTGGTGCCCGAGGCCCGGTTCGCCATCGCTCACGGCCAGATGCCCGAGGAGGAGCTGGAGCGCGTGATCCTGGCTTTCATCCGCCAGGAGTTCGACGTGCTCGTCTGCACCACGATCATCGAGTCGGGGGTCGACATCCCAAACGTCAACACGATCATCATCGACCAGGCACACACGCTGGGGCTTACCCAGCTCTACCAGCTCCGCGGCCGCGTCGGGCGCAGCTACCAGCGGGCCTATGCCTACCTGCTGTACGACGACCGCAAGCCGCTCTCGAAGGAGGCCCAGGCGCGGCTGGAGGCGATCCAGGAGGCGACCGAGCTGGGCGCCGGCTTCCAGATCGCCCTGCGCGACCTGGAGATCCGCGGCGCCGGCAACGTCCTCGGCCCGGAGCAGAGCGGGCACATCGCGGCGGTTGGCTTCGAGCTGTACACGCAGCTCCTGGCGCGTGCCGTTGAGGAGATCAAGCAGGGCCGGCCGATCGAGGAGCCGACCAGCGTCACCATCGACCTGCCCGTGGAGGCGACGATCCCCGAGTCCTACTGCGGCGACGAGGCAGTTCGGATGAGCCTCTACCAGCGCTTCGCCCGCATCCGCACGCTGGGCGAGCTGCGCGAGCTCGTGGACGAGCTGGTGGACCGGTTCGGACCGCTGCCGCCGCCGGTCGAGCGCATGGTCGATTTGGCCCGGCTCCGCGTGCGGGCGAACGGGATCGGCATCACCTCGATCATCGAGCGCGACGGCGAGGTCTACATCCGGCCAGTGATCGGCACACGGCTCGACCAGGCAGCGCTCCGCCGGCAGCTCGGGCCGGGCGTCTACGTCACCCCGCACCAGGTGCGGCTGGTCACCGCGCGGCTCGCGACCGACGCCTGGCAGGCCGTCGTGGCCGTACTCGACGCGATCGAGGAGGCTAGCGCGACGCTGCTGCTCTCGGCAGACTGAGTGCCACGAGTCACTGGCCGCTCTGCGAGGGTTCCATTCGGACCCTGTGCTCACGTGGTAGCTACGGCTATGAGGCTTCCTCGGCCTCGAGCTCGGCCAGGATCTCCCTGGCCCGCTCGGCCTGAGGCTCGAGCACGTAGAGCACGTGCTCGTTCGCGAAATTCGTGAAGTAGGCCAGCCCGGGGCCGGTCGCCTTGACCAGCGCGACGATGCCTTCCTCAGCGAGCGCCTCGCGCCAGAGCGCGGCGATGATCTCGTTCGGCGCCACTGCCACCGGCACCACCGCGTCGTCTTCAGGGCTGTCCGCTGGCGAACCCTTGCCCATAGCCTTATCCCTTCAGGTACACGATCGTCACGCCTTCGCCACCCTCGCCCAGCCCGGCCAGCTCGAAGCGGTCGACGAGCGGGTGCTCGCGAAGGGCCTCGTGCACGACCGCGCGTAGGGTTCCGGTGCCCTTGCCGTGCACGATGCGCACCCAGGGCACCCCGGCCCGGGCTGCGTCATCGAGGTAGCGCTCCAGGCGTTGGATCGCGTCGGCGGCGCGCATCCCCCGCAAGTGCAGCTCCGGCTCGACCCGCGGCGGTGGCGGCGCCGCGATCGTCACCGGGCGGGTGGGCCGCGGCTCGGGAACGCCGGCAACCTTGCGGAGCAGGCTCAGCGGCTGGCGCACCCGGAAGGCGCCGACCTGGATCTCGGCCTCGTCGCCGTTGTGCAGTGCCACCAACTCCCCCTGCAGCCCGAGCGTGGGCACCTCCACCTGGTCGCCCACCCGAATCGCATCCGGCTGGATCACCGCCCGCCGGCGCCGGGCTGCCGCCCGCACGCTCCGGCGCGCCGACTCCAGCGCCTGCGTGGCCTGCTCGACCTCGCCCGGCTGGGGGCGCTCCTCCCGCGCCGCCTGGCGGCGGAGGTGCCGGAGCAGCTCGCGGGCCTCGGCCAGCTCGATCTCGACCTCGGCCAGCGCCTCCT
>BEIC01000028.1 GCA_002898875.1 bacterium HR26 | reverse complement strand
GGCTCTGGGCTGGCCGCGCAGGCTCTCGGTCTGCGGCCGCCGGGCAAAAATTAAAGTGGGCGTGGCCCACTTTGACTGGGCGCTTCGTTGACCATTACACAGTATAGCACAACTGCTGGTACGTCGCCAGGGGCCGCTACGATTTGAAGAATGGCGCACGGGGCTTCGGTCCGGTCCTTCTCCGACCGCGAGGGAACAACCGAGCTGGGCGCTATAACCAACCAATGTGCTTGCCCGGGGTGGGCAGGGATAGCGTGCTATACTGGCCCCGGCGAGGAGACTGGTTCGCGGTGTCTCGGTTGGAGCAGCTCGACTATCTGAGAGACGACAACAGGGGGACACATGAAACTCAGCAAATGGCTCCGGCCGGGCATGCTCATCAAACGGTGGATCCTGCTGCTGATGCTCGGGCTGGTGATGACCAGCCTGGGCCTGGCGATGGGACTTGCCTGGGTCTACCGTAACTACGACTTCCCGCATCGGGTCTCGGGCCTGGTGCAGGCGGTCACCCTGCAGTTTATCCCACACCCCTACCGCGAGATGCTGATGCTGACCATCGGCGGGTTTCTGGTCGGGATCGGGTTTATTCAGCTCAGCCGCTCGCTCCTGGCGCCGTTCCTGGAGCACCGGGCCGATGGGCAGGGACTCGCCGAGATCATCCACGCCCACCGGTTCGGTCCGGCACAGCCGGAGTTCCGGGTGGTGGCGATCGGCGGGGGAACCGGGCTGTCCACCTTGCTGCGCGGGCTTAAGGCGCACGATGTGGCGATCACTGCGATCGTCACGACGGGTGACGATGGGGGTAGCTCCGGCCGGTTACGCAGCGAGTTCAAGATCCCGCCGCCTGGCGATATCCGGAATTGCCTGGTCGCACTGGCGGACGCCGAGCCGCTGATGAGCGACCTCTTTCAATTTCGCTTCCCCGAGGTCGGGTCGCCGCTGGACGGCCATAGCTTCGGGAACCTCTTCATCACGGCCATGACCCAGGTCACCGGAAGCTTCGAGCGGGCCGTCGCCGAGTCGTCGCGGGTGCTCGCCGTGCGCGGGCAGGTCATGCCGTCGACGCTCGAGAATATCACCGTCTGTGCTGAGATGGCCGACGGCCAGATCGTGCGCGGCGAGTCGCGTATCACCCAGTACCGGGGTCGCATCCGGCGCATCTTCCTGGAACCCGAACGGCCGGAGGCCTACGACCCGGCGATTATTGCGATCCTCTCGGCCGATCTCATCGTCCTAGGGCCGGGGAGTCTCTTCACCTCCGTGATCCCGAACGTGCTGGTGAACGGCATTGCCCACGCGATTCGCTTCTCTCCCGCGGTCAAGGTGTATGTGTGCAACGTCACGACGCAGCGCGGTGAGACGGATAACTTTCGTGCGATCGACCACGTGCAGGCGCTTCATGACCACGTCGGCGGGCCGCTAGTGGACTACGTCCTGGTGAATGACAATTTCGAGCCTGGCCGGCGAATCGACCCCTCGCTCGGCGTCGCGCCGGTAAGCCTGGACGGGGTCGATCAGCTCCAGGGCGTGGCTCGGGTCGTTCTGCGGGACGTGGTCTGCGACGAACAACCGATGCGCCACGATCCGGCCAAGCTGAGCCGTGTGCTGCTGGAGATCGCCCGCGAGGCCAGGAGTATGGTGCGGACTGCCGAGCCCGGAGAGGTTCGCGAGCCAACTGGGGTAGTGGGAGGGATGGCAACTCCCGTGGTGGCGGACGCCCGTCGCCGGGGACCGAGACAGTGAGAGGAAGGGCACATGGCTGTACGTGTAGGGATTAACGGCTTCGGCCGGATCGGCCGGCAGGTACTGAAGGCGATCCTCGATAACTATGAGGATGATCTGGAGGTTGTCGCTGTCAACGACCTGACCGATGCACACACGCTGGCGCACCTCTTCAAGTATGACTCCAACTATGGCGTCACCGATCTGGATGTCTCGACGACCGACAACAGTATCGTGATCGATGGACAAGAGATCCGCGTGTATGCCGAACGTGACCCCGCGAACATCCCCTGGCGCGACCACGAGGTCGAACTGGTGATCGAGTCGACTGGCTTCTTCACGGACGCAGCTAAGGCTCGTGCCCACCTGGAAGCCGGAGCTAAGAAGGTCATCATTACCGCGCCGGCGAAGAACGAAGATATCACGATCGTGCTGGGAGTGAACGAGGAGCAGTACGATCCGGCGCGCCATCACATCGTGTCGAACGCGTCGTGCACGACCAACTGCCTCGCGCCCGTGGCCAAGGTGCTGCACGAGAACTTCGGCATCACGCGTGGCTTGATGACCACCGTACACGCCTATACCAACGACCAGCAGTTGCTGGACGCACCCCATCGCGACTTGCGGCGGGCCCGCGCGGCGGCCTTGAACATCATCCCGACGACGACCGGCGCGGCGCGCGCTGTGGCGCTAGTTATCCCAGAGCTGAAGGGCAAGTTCGACGGCTTCGCGCTGCGCGTGCCGACCTCGACCGTCTCGATCATCGACTTCGTGGTCGAGCTGGAGCGTGGGACGACCGCCGAAGAGGTGAATGAAGCCTTCCGGCGTGCGGCAGAAGACGAGCTGGCTGGCATCCTGGGCTACACTGACGAGCCGCTCGTGTCGATCGACTTTCGCGGCGACCCGCGCTCGGCCATCGTCGACGGTCTCTCGACGATGGTGGTCGGGGATACGATGGCCAAAGTCGTCGCCTGGTACGACAACGAGTGGGGCTACTCCTGCCGGGTGGCCGATCTGGCCTATTACATGATGGTTGAAAGCCTGCAGCAGGAGTAGCTGAGCGGCGAGCCAGTGTCTAGCCGCGACGCCACGAATGTGTGGCGGGATCGCTGTCCAGCGACAGGGCGGGATCCTGTCTATCGGGTGGGGGACACCCTTCTGGCTCGCTCACTGCGCCGGGCTCATCGTCGCGTTGCTGGTGAGCCCGGCCAGACCCACCTGGGAGAATGGGAAGGGGTGAGACTGAGATGCGACTGCGCACCTTGCGCGATCTTGCGGTCGAAGGGAGGCGCGTGCTGACCCGGGTGGACTACAACGTGCCCCTCCAGGACGGGCGCGTGGACGACGACACCCGGATCCGCGCCACCCTCCCGACGCTCGCCGCGCTGCGCGAGCGGGGTGCCCGCGTGATCCTTTGCTCGCATCTCGGTAGGCCGAAGGGGCACGTGCGGGAGGACTTGCGTCTGGCTCCCATCGCCGAACGACTCGGTGAGCTGCTGGGCGTCGGGGTCCACTACGTCCGGGATATCACCGGCGCCGAGGCCAGGGCGATGGCGGCGCAACTGGGTCCGGGTGAGGTTGGCTTGCTCGAGAACCTGCGCTTCGATCCCCGCGAGGAGCAGAACGACCCGGAGTTTGCCCGCGAGCTCGCTTCGCTGGCCGAGTGCTACGTGAACGATGCCTTCGGTGCTGCCCACCGTGCCCACGCGTCCACAGTCGGCGTCGCTGCGCTGCTTCCCTCGGCTGCCGGGCTGCTGATGGAGCGGGAAATTCGTGCGCTGACGCGCGTGCTGGACGCAGACGACCATCCCTTCGTGCTGATCCTCGGCGGAGCCAAGATCTCGGACAAGATCGGGGTGATCGAGAACCTCTCGCAGCGAGCCGATGCCCTGCTTTTTGGCGGCGGCATGGCCAATACGTTCTTGAAGGCGCTGGGCCATGAGGTCGGCCGCTCGCTGGCCGAGGACGATCGCCTCGATGAAGCGAGGCGCCTGCTCTCGCTCGCTGAGCAGCGCGGTATCGACGTCGTGCTCCCCAGCGACGCCGTGGTGGCGCCCGAGCTGAGCGCGGTGGAGCGGGCGAGGACGGTGCCGATCGGAGAGGTCGGCCCCGAGAATGCGATCTTCGACATCGGCCCAGAGACGGTCGCGCGCTTCTCGAAGGTGATCAGCGGCGCAGCGCTGGTGGTCTGGAACGGCCCGATGGGGGTCTTCGAGGTGCCGGCCTTCCGTGAGGGGACACGGGGAGTTGCCCAAGCCGTCGCGGCTTGTCCAGGGTTCACTGTGGTCGGCGGTGGCGACTCGGCAGCCGCGATCGAGGAGCTGGGGCTCGCCGATCAGATCGACCATGTCTCGACTGGTGGGGGCGCGACGCTCGAATTCCTCGAGGGCAAGGAGCTACCAGGGGTGCGACTGCTGATGGAGGAGAACCGGTGAGCGGCGTAAACCGAGTTCCCCTCATCGCCGGCAACTGGAAGATGCACACGACCTACGAGGAGGCGCTTCGCCTCGCTGAAGCCTACCGGGAGCGCCTAACCACCCTGGACGGTGTCGAGTGCGCGCTGATCCCACCGTTCCCCTGGATCGTGCCGATCGCCGAGCGACTGCAGGGCTCACCGCTGGCCCTTGGAGCCCAGAATTGCGCAACGATCGACGTAGGGGCACTGACCGGGGAGGTCTCGGCACGAATGCTGGCGCCGTTCTGCCGCTACGTGATCGTGGGGCACAGCGAGCGCCGCCACAAGCTCGGGGAGTCGGACGAGATGGTCGCAGCCAAGCTGCAGGCTGCCCTGCGGAATGGCCTCGATCCTATCCTCTGTGTCGGCGAGCTCCTCGGAGAGCGCGACCAAGGTATGGCGGAGCAGGTGGTTGAGCGACAACTCAGGAGTGCTCTCGACACGCTCGAAGCAGCACAATTGAGGCGGCTGGTGATCGCCTACGAGCCGGTATGGGCAATCGGAACCGGACGGCCGGCCACCCCGGCCGATGCCCAAGCGATGGCCGCCCACATTCGCAGATGGATCGGTGAACGGTTCGGTTCGTCTCTGGCCGAGACGGTCCGCATCCAATACGGTGGGAGTGTCAA
Source organism: bacterium HR26 (assembly GCA_002898875.1). GTDB lineage: Bacteria > Chloroflexota > Chloroflexia > Thermomicrobiales > Thermomicrobiaceae > Thermalbibacter. The sequence goes on along the minus strand of BEIC01000028.1, from coordinate 12,458 downwards.
CGCGGGGAATGCCGCGGGCTTCCTTCAACTGCCCGACATCGACGGTGCCCTGGTTGGCGGAGCCAGCCTCGACGTGCAACAGTTTTGCGAGATCGTGCGGCTGGCCCGCGAGCTGGGCCGAGCCACGAGTTCGACGCTGGCGACTGACTCATGATGGGGAGCGTTGCGAGATGATGCAGACAACCTTGTACCTGGCGATCATTATCACCTCGATCCTGCTGATGCTGGTGATCCTGTTGCAAACGAAGGGGTCAGGCTTCAGCGGGGCATTCGGCGGCGACACGTCCTCGATCTACCGCACGCGCCGTGGGGTCGAGAAGCTGCTCTTCCAACTCACGATCGGTGTCGCGGCGCTCTTCGTCGTGCTCTCCATTCTAGCGCAGTTTCTGCTCTAGCTGATCGATAGTCGCTAGGCGGCGAGGGCGCACAGTTTGAGCCTCACCACAGGGGCACGCTGCGGCGGGCCCTCCAGTGGTTCGAAAGAGCGGACGACAAGGGCGTGAGACCACCGACTCCAGGGATTCACCGCACTGCACGTGGCCGCTCCTGGCGCTCGCTATGGATCGTCACCTCGCTGACTGTCGTTCTAACCAGTGCCGGGCTGCTCTGGCTTGGAACGATGCGCGGCGGCGCTCCGGCGATGTCGACGCCAGTGACAGGCCGGCCGAGCGCAGGTCCGACAGCTGCGTCGCCCACGCCGACACCGGTTCCGGTGCCGGGCGGGCGGTACGTTGAGGGTCTGCTGGGGGTCCCGGCAACATTCAACCCGTTACTGGCATCGAACCCCGCCGAGCGCGATATCGCAGGCATCCTGTTCGAAGGGTTGACATGGGTCGATGGCACCGGGAGGCCGCAACCTGAGCTGGCCGAGAGCTGGACCGTCAGCGATGATGGGCTGCGGTATACCTTTAAGCTTCGGCGAGGCGTGACCTGGCACGATGGCCAGCCCTTCACTGCAGACGACGTCCTCTTTACGATCCGGCTCGTCCAGTCTCCAGAGTTTCCTGGCAACCCAGCACTCGCGAAGTTCTGGCGAGGCATCCGCGTGCAGGTCGAGGACCCGTACACGGTCACGTTCAGCTTGCTGGAGCCCTTCGCGCCATTCCCGAACTACGCCTCGCTTCCGATCCTGCCGGCACACCGGCTCCGTGGAGTTATCCCGGAGGACCTCGTGGATGATCCCTTCAACCTCGAGCCGATCGGCACCGGTCCATTTCGACTGGTGAGGTTCGACCGCGAGGGTCGGCGGGTCACGCTCGCGCGGTACAACGGCTACTACGGTCGCCGGCCTTACCTTGACGAAGTGGAGTTCCGCTTCTACGAGATGACCGACGATCTGATGAAGGCATTTCGCGATGGCGAGGTTCAGGGAGCGAGTACTGTGCCGTGGGAGGTTATCGCTCGGGGCGGTGATCTCGGTGAAGATGCCCGTGTCTATGCTCCACTGCTCTCGGGCATGACAGCATTGTTCTTTAATCACCAAACCCAGTTCTTCTCCGATGTGCGTGTGCGACAGGCCATTGCACTGGCGATCGACCGCGAGGCGCTGGTGCGCGACGTCTTGCTGGGTCAGGCTGAGCCGGGCACAGGGCCGATCCCGGTGTCCCTGTGGGCCTACGACCCAACCGAGCAACCAGTCGACGTCAACCGAGCGCGGAGCCTGCTGCGCGAAGCTGGCTGGGGCGATAGTGATGGCGATGGGATCCTGGACAGTAACGGGGTGGCCTTCCGTTTCACCCTCCTCGTCAACGAGGATGACGCGCAGCGCCTGGCGGTGGCGAGTGCGATCGCCAAACAGTTACAGCAACTGGGGATCGCAGTGACCGTACAGCCGGTGCCGCCGGCGGCACTCCAGCAGTCACTGGTCAGCCGGCAGTACTCAGCGGCCATCTTCGGCTGGTTTCCGGCGAGCGGCGATCCCGATTGCTTCGAGCTCTGGCACTCGTCTCAGGCGGAGACGGGGCTCAACTTCAGCGGTTTCCGTAACCAGACTATCGACACGCTGTTGCTCCAGGCGCGCCAGACGAGCAACGAGCAAGACCGCCGCTCGCTCTATGCGGAGTTCCAGCGTGTCTTCTCCGAGCAGGCGCCGGCCGTCGTGCTGTACTACCCACGCTACTTCTTCGCCGTCAAGGCGGAGATCGGGGGCGTGGAACCGTTGCCGCTGATCCGGCCGAGCGACCGGCTGCATGCGTTGCCGCAGTGGTTCCGGCACGCTTGACGTCGTCAGCGTCATGCGCGTCAGGTATACTGAAGAGCGCCACGCGCGGGATGGCTGCGTGAGAAGGAGGACTTTCATGCCGATTCTCTTGATACCGAGTCTTGGGTGGCAGGAACTCGTCCTCATCCTGCTGATCGTCGTGATTATCTTCGGAGCAGGGAAGCTGCCCGAGATCGGCGGCGCGCTGGGGCGAGGGATTCGGGAGTTCCGCCAGGCAACCCGCGAGGAGAGCAACCCGCCGGCGGAGACGGAGCCGGTCGCTCAGGAGACTGCCAAGAAGGACGCCTAATCTCCGCCATCAATTCGGCTGTCGACGCAGTGAGCGTCGGCGCGGGAATTCACGTGACCCCCACGCGGGATCGATGCTGTCATACCTGGGGCAGGCTTAGGGCGTAGAGAGCTACGCCCTTCTGTTCCTCTTGCTCACGGCATGCGGGGCGACGCTGGTACACCCATGCTGGGCCTACTGCCCACTCGAGTCCTCGCGGAAGAAGGTTAACAGCCGCTGCCCCGGTGCCGGGCCACCCTCCAGCACCTCGATGAATGAGATGCGGCTCCACGGGTACAGAAAATGGGTCGCGCCCTCGGTGACGAAGGTGAGCGAGCGACCATCGCGCCGCCTCGGGTTGCGCAGCACCACAAAGTTATCTCGTGGATCGGGCATCGCGTCCATCTCGGCGAGGAACGGGTCCTCGTTGTGGATGTGAACCACGACCCGAAAGGCCATGCACGCCTCCTTCGCACTGTGTCCGGGTTTATATCTGGCCACTCACACCTCGATACGCAGCGCGTAGATTCGCCCGTCCAGTGCGCCAACGACCAGCCACCTCCGCGCCACGGCCGGTGTCGCGACGATCGGGGCGTCCAACGTGATCGACCAGCGGATATCGCCATCAAGGCTGAACGCGACGAGCCGCCCGTCGACCGTTCCCACGAATCCGAGCGACTCCCACACGGCAGCACCACCGGTGATCTGCGCTCCCAGGCGCTGTGACCAGATGACTGAACCGCGCTCTTCATCAACAGCATAGAGTGATCCATCTGCCGAGCCGACGACGACAAGCCCGCTGGCCACGAGCGGCGTCGCGACCACCGGCCCACCGGTGGCCATGCTCCACAGGATCTCGCCTCCTTCCAGGGAGAGGCGGTAGAGTTTCCCATCGAGGCAGCCGATCACGATGCTGGAGTCGAGAGGGGCTGGGGATGAGAGCACTGGCCCGCCGAGCTCGCGGCGCCAGCGGGCCTGCCCGTCGTTGAGGCTCCAGCAGTAGACGCCTCCATCGTCACTCCCAACGAGGATCCGATTTGCCATGACGAGGGGGCTCGATCGGATCGGGGCACGAGTGTGGCGTCGCCAGACAAGCTGGCCGGAGTCGCGGTCCAGGGTGTAGCAGAAGCCGTCGTCCGAGCCGATGACGACGAGCCCGCCGACCACTGCTGGTGAAGAGCGTACCGGGAGTGCAGTCAGGTAGCGCCAGCGCAGTGTGGAGGTCTTCTGGTCGACCGCGTAGACAGCCCCGTCCTCCGAGCCGAAGATCACGAGCCCGTCGATCACAGCAGGTCGCGAGACGACGCCACGCCCGGTCGGGAATCGCCAGACCGGGCGGCCGTTCTCCAGCTCCAGCGCATAGAGGTAGCCGTCGTACGAGCCCACATACACGATATCGCCCGCGATGGTGGCCGTGCCGCGCACCTCGTCCCCGGTACGAGCCGCCCAGGCGACCTGAGTTTCGGTGCCCGTCGCCTTGGCTGGCTTCAGCGTGTCGGGCAGATGGCCTGCTGGGCTCGCGGGGGCGCCAGGGGGTTCGACCAGCGACGCGCGTGGGCCGCGTGAGGTGATCTTCGAAGCCGGCTCGCGCAGTGCACGGAGAGCCTCGGCCATGGCCACAGCCGACGGGAAGCGGTCAGATGGGTTGTACGCCAGCGCGCGGAGGACGATAGCCTCGAATCCTTCGCTCAAGGACGGGTTCACCGTGCGGGGTGGGCGCTCGGTCAGCGAGAACGGTGGCTCGAGCCGTGGATCGATCCGTGTCGAGAGGTGGTAGAGGGTAGCTCCGAGCGCGTAGAGATCGCCCCGCGGCTCCGCAATGCCTCGATACTGCTCCGGCGGCGCGTAGCCTTCCGTGCCGATCATCGTCCCACGCTGCAGCGGCTGGAAGACGCGGGCAATCCCGAAGTCGATCAGGCAAATCGAACCGTTGGGACGGAGCATCACGTTGGATGGCTTCAGGTCGCGGAAGACGATCGGCTCTGGCTCATGCGAGTGCAGGTAGGCGAGCACCTCAAGAATCTGGAGCGCCCAGTCGATTAACGTTGACTCTGGGATTGGCCCCGTCGAGCGTCCGATCAAGCGCTCGAGATCCTCCCCCTCGATGAACTCCAGCACGAGGTAACTGATGTCGTCGAGCGTGAAGAAGTCGAAGACTTGTGGGATGCCCGGATGACGGAGCGTTGCCAGCATGGCGGCCTCACGCTCGAAGGCGTTGCGCTGGAGGGTCCGGCTAGCCTCGTCCGGCGCATGCGACATCATCGCCTTAACCGCACAGAGCCGCTCAACTTGGCGGAAGTGGGTGTCTCGTGCGAGGTACACAGTGCTCATCCCGCCGCGCCCCGCGACCCGGAGCAGCTCGTAACGGTTCATCAGCACCGTGCCTGGTGCGAGTGTGCTTGCCTGTGACGAGCGGCTGTGATCTGGCACCGCTTCGGCTCCGTTTGCCCTGCCGGGTCAACCGCCTTGCGCCTGGCAATCATAACCGGTCAGTGATACGAGAGCGAACGCCTGGCAACGAGTCTCCTGCCCGCCGACCAGTGAAGCCGGTGAAGTCTGTCGGAAGGATTATAGTCACCGGCGGCGAGTAGCCCCTGACGGGCAGCAGTGTGGGCGCGTTGTCTTCTCCCTCACACGGAGTGAGGCGACCTGCTGTGTATAATCGGCCTCAGCGACTCAGAGGCGCTGGTCGTCCCGGTAGCGTTTGGTAGAGCGACGTGAAAGATTCACCAGTCGTGATTCGACGACAGCAGAATGCCGCGGCCGAAGGCGCGACTGCCGTGCCGGATCAGGTATCCGGCCGTCGATCGGCGCTGTGGGACCTCGCCGAAACCCTGCTCCTGGCGCTGATTCTCTTCATCGCGATTCGTGGCGTGGTGCTGAACTACCGGGTCGATGGGTCAAGCATGGAGCCCACGCTCCACAACGGTGAGATGCTGATCGTAAACCGGCGGGCGTACATGCATATCCGGCTAGCGCCCTTGATCGGGTGGATCCCAGGTGTGGAGGTGGACAAAGATGCGATCTGGTATCCCTTCGGACCGCCGAAGCGCGGAGACATCGTGGTGTTCCAACCGCCGGGGAACTCGGCCGAGCCGTACGTGAAGCGGATCATCGCGCTTCCTGGTGAGCACGTCGCGATCCGGAACGGTGCAGTCTACATCAACGGTCAGCGCCTGATCGAGCCATATCTCAGTGAGCCCACACTCTGGCGCGGGATGACCCTGGATCACGAGTACGTCGTCGAACCGGGGCACGTCTTCGTGATGGGTGACAACCGGAACAACAGCAGCGATTCTCGAGTGTTCGGGGCAGTACCGCTGTCGTCCATCGTCGGCAAGGCCTGGGTGACCTACTGGCCTCCGGACGAGGTTCAGGTACTGACGACGCCAGCTTACGCCTTCCAGTAGCATGCTGGCCACGGCAGTTGTAGAATCGGATTGGGACTCTGTGCGACAACGCGTGGGCACGACCGGCGGGCTTGACACGTAAACAAGACCCGACCACGCGGGAGGAAGGTGCAGGGCATGATCGAGACGGTCGTCGAAAGCATTCGTGTCAGCCTGGTGACCCAGCATCGAGTCGTGCTATTGCGGGAGGTCAACGGAGATCGCCACCTGCCGATCTGGATCGGCCCGTTCGAGGCCGAGGCGATCGCGATGGCCATCCAGGGGGTCGCGGCTGCCCGGCCACTGCCCTACGATCTCTTGCGGACCATCATCGCCGAGATGGGCGGTGAGATCCGGGAAGTCGCGGTGACCGATCTGGCGCAGGATGTGTTCTACGCTCGGATCGTCATCTACGTCGATGGTCGGATCCTGGAGATCGACAGCCGGCCGAGCGACGCCATCGCGCTTGCAGTGCGGGCGAAGGTGCCGATCTACGTGGACGAGTCGGTCATGGATCGGGCCGGCGTTCAGCTCGAGGCCGAGGAAGAGGGCGAGGCGGAGAGCGAGTTCGAGCCACCCGAGGCCGAACAGTTGGAGGAGGGTGTTCCCTCGGACGCGGATCTGTCGGTGTTCCGCGAGTTCATCAACTCGCTCGATCTGGATGACCTCGATAAGAAGTAGCGCGAGGAGCGCGGAAAGCAGCAACGGCACGATGAGTCACGACTTCGATGAAGTGCGAGATGTCGTCCTAGGGATGGTCGAGCGGTGCTCGCAGTGCGGCGGGCGCCACCGCCCGGAGAACCTGCAGATGGTGGGGCGTTCGCGGACGATGTGGGCGTTCCGGCTGACGTGCCCGACGTGTGGAGCGCAGAGTTTCATCGCGGCTGTCGTTGGTGACCAGCCCTACGAGGAGGAAGCAGTCGGCAGCCAGCCCGGGCCTGCCCGCGGTGGCGGTACCGCTCCCACGCCGATCACTGAAGACGACGTCATTGCCATGCGCCGCTTCCTGGAGCACTTCAACGGCGACTTCAAGTCGCTATTCTCACACGGTTCCCGAGGCTCGGCCTAGCGCGAGCCCGAGCCGATCAGCTAGAGCGACGACACAGGCGGCCAGCTCATGGCCGTTTCATATTCTAGGGGGAGCACGTTGACGAGCGAGGACAAGGCGCCGGTGGGTGCCGCGCAGCTTACCGACGAGGCGATCAGCTACCTCGACGCGCTTTACCGGATGGCACTTCGCCTGACCGGAAACGCAACTGACGCGGAGGACCTGGTACAGGAGACCTACCTCCGTGCCTTCCGGGCGCTCCACCAGTTCCGGCCGGGAACAAACCTGCGCGCTTGGCTGTTCAGAATCTTGATGAACGCGTTCATCAACGAGTACCGGAGGCAGTCGCGGCGGCCGGCCAGCACGTCGCTCGAGGAGCTCGACGAGTTCTCACTGTATCACCAGGTGCTCGATAGCACCCTACAGCCGGCGGTGGCCCAGCCGGAGCAAGAGGTACTGGCACGACTGTCCGAAGAGAGCGTGCTCGAGGCACTGGACGAACTGCCGGTAGAGTTCCGGCAGGTCGTGCTGCTCGCCGATGTCGAGGGCTTCAGTTACAAGGAGATCGCTGAAGTCCTCGGCATTCCGATCGGGACAGTAATGTCACGCCTGCACCGCGGGCGTCGGCGGCTCCAGCGGCTGCTGGCTCCCTGCCTGTGCCAGTCGCCGAGCCTATGTCAGGGGCAGTGACGGTGATGCTCAACTGCGACGAAGTAGCTGAGCGGCTCTATTCCTATCTGGACCGGGAGCTCTCCCCCGAGGAGATGGCCGCCGTACAGCGGCACCTGAACGCCTGTCCACCGTGTCGCCGGTGGTTCGTCTTCGAGGAGAATATCCTCCGCTTCGTCGGAGAATGCGCGCGACGGGTGCGGGCTCCGGAAGAGCTTGCGGCGCGCATTCGCGAGTTGCGTCAGCCCTGACCCCGTTGCGAGCGGGCGCGCTCGCGCGCGATCAAATCCTCCGGGAAACGCACCAGCTCATGCGCCATTGACGGGCAGCGGATGTTGTGCAGGTCGATCTTCAGGTTGATCTGCCGCGCCAGCTCCATGTAGCGGCGCTCGAGCCGCCGGAGGATAGCGGCGTGGCCAGGATCGTTGGGAACCAGGCGTGCCGCTGCGGCACGATACTCGTCGAGGGCGGCGCGCACGACCTTCCGCTCTTCCCAGATCTCCTTCCGGAGCTGCAGCCACTCAGGCAGGAGCCCGTTCTTGCGGAGCACCCGGTGGGCTGCCCAATACTCGCTGCTCGCCTCGTCGTCTCGAGGCAACGGCCGGCCCTGGCCGGGTAGATTGCTGAAGTGTCCTTGTTCCTGAGCGGCCTTGATCCGCTCTTCGATGAGGCGATCCCACCACCACATGCTCACCAGCCGCGTCGATCGAGGAGAACCGGTGACCTCGTCACGCCAGCGCTTTCTCAAGTATAGCCCCAGGCAACAAAGGGTCTGATATACTGCTTTGTGAAAGACGGCACGAAGGTAGCGACGAGGCGAGGTGCCGTGGCACATCGAGTCGACCCGGACCAGCGAGTCGATCTGGCCCCACTGCTCGAGGTTCTGGCTAGCCGGTTCCGTCCTCGAGACGACCAGGAAGCGTACGAGTTGATCGTCGGGGCGTGCCAGGAGGCGCAACGGCTCTACGGATGGGTTCCCCCAGAAGCAGCCCAGGCGATCGCCGATCACCTGGGGGTGACCATCAACCGAATCTACGGCTTGCTAACCTTCTATGCCGACTTCCGCACCGAGCCGCCTGGCAAGCACTTCCTGTGGCTGTGTCACGGTGCCGCATGCTACGTCATGGGCTCGTCTCGCCTCATCGAGCTGCTCAGGGATCGTTATCAGCTCGAGGATCACGGGGTCAGCCCTGACGGCGAGTTCACGCTCCATGTGTTCAACGGCTGCCTGGGTGTCTGCGACCTTGCCCCGGTGATTCAAGTGGATCACCACGAATACTGGGGGCGCCTGACGCCCGAACGCCTCGAGGCAGCGATCGAGGCACTGAAGCGTGGCCGCGGGGTGGAGGATGCCGATGGCACGGCTGGCTGACCGGCAAGCATTCGAGCACTATGCGGCGCAGGCCCAGGCCCGGTGGGAGCGGCTCTGGGCCGGAGATCACTGGATTATCTCGGTCGGTATCAGCGAGTGCAGCATTGCCAAGGGTGCGCTCGAGACATACCGGCATCTCGAGCTGTTGCTGGCACAGGAGGGTATCCCAGCGACCCTGCGTCGCGTCGGCTGTGCAGGCTGGTGCTTCGCCGAGCCGTTCGTCGAAGTACGGGCGCCAGGGGCACCGCCGGTCGTCTACGGCAACATCACCACCGATCGGGTACCTGAGCTGGTGCACGCGCTCAAGCGCGGTGGGGTGAAAACGGAATGGGCGCTGGGTGTGCGGGCCGACGAGCCTTTTGCCGGTGTCCAGCCGTTGAGCCAGCATCCCTTCCTAGCCCGGCAGCGCCGGCTGCTCTTCGCCGATGCCGGGGTCATCGACCCGGAGTCGATCGACGACTACATTGCCCGAGGAGGGTACCGAGCCTTCCTCAAAGCACTCTTCGAGATGACGCCTGAGGAGGTCGTGGCCGAGGTCAAGGCCTCGAATCTCCGCGGCCGCGGCGGCGCCGGCTTCCCGGCCGGCATCAAGTGGGAGAGCGGGCGGCGGACGCAGGCCTGGCCGAAGTACGTAGTCGTGAACAGCCACGAGGGGGAGCCGAACGTCTTCAAGGATCGGCGACTCCTGGAGACGAACCCGCACCTCGTCCTGGAGGGGCTCCTGATTGGCTGCTACGCGCTGGAGACCCCGCACGGCTACAACTACATCGGCGGCGAGCACGCGCTGGCGGTCAAGCGTTTCCAGGAGGCGGTGCGCCAGGCCTACGAGCTGGGTCTCCTCGGCGACAACATCCTCGGCACCGGCTTCAGCTGCCACATCCGGGTGCGGACCGGTGGGGGGGCTTACATCTGCGGCGAGGGCTCGGCACTAATGTACGCCATCATGGGCCAGCGTGGTCAGCCGCGGACCAAGCCGCCCCGTTCCGTCGAGGAGGGGCTCTGGAAGCGCCCGACCGTGCTTAACAACACTGAGACGTTTGCCTCGGTCCCGAGCATCGTGCTCAATGGTGGAGCTTGGTATGCCTCACTCGGCACCGAACAGAGCAGTGGGACCAAGCTGGTCACGATCCAGGGGCCGGTCAAGCGGCTGGGGGTCGCCGAGATCGAGATGGGCATGACCATGCGCGAGCTCATCTTCGAAGTCTTCGGCGGGATGCGCGAAGGGTACCGGTTCAAGGGGGTGCAGACCGGTGGGGTCTCGGCGGGACCGCTGCGCGAGGACCAGCTCGACGTGCCGGTCGACTTCGACTCGATGACCGAGCTGGGCGGCATGCTCGGCTCAGGCGGGTTCGTGGTCTTCGACGAGTCGGTGTGCGCGGTTGACTTCGCCCGCTACCTCACGGCCTTTAACCGGTACGAGTCGTGCTCGAAGTGCAACCCGTGCCGGCTGGGCAACCCAGCGCTCGTCGAAATCCTCGACCGGGTCCGCAACGGATACGGGCGACCGCAAGACCTCGACATCATCCGCGAGGCCAGCAAGCACATCATCGAACTCTCGCTCTGTGGGCTGGGACAGGTTGCGCCGATGCCCCTCCTCGGAATGATGAAAGCCTTCCCGGAAGAATTCGACGCGCATATCCGCGAGAAGCGCTGCCCGGCCAATGTGTGCCCGATCAGCGAGGCAGCGCTCGCTACCGTGGGAGACGACTGAGCTACTTTCTACGACCGTCATCAGCGCGGCGCGCTCCGGAGGTGGGGGGCGGATCCGCGTGCACAGTGCCCGTCACTGACGGGCACCGGTTATCGGCTGACCGGGATGTCGAGGGTACCCCGGTCGTGTGCACGCCGAGCAAATGCGGCTATCCCCTAACCTTCCGGCTGCGAGCTCAGCTCGAGCTCGCTCGGCTGGCGCTCGACGCCTTTCGCTTGCAGGAGTGCAAGTGCCAGATCGGTGGTGCGTCGAGCCCGGTCGATGAGCGCAGGCAGGCGTTCTCGTATCCGAGCGCGGAGCTGCTGGCGCTCGTCCCACGAATGGTCGATGTAGGCGAGCAATCGACCTGCGTTCATCTGCTGCACCGATAGGGTAGGCATACCCAGCTCGCGCACGAACTCACCGACCTTGGAGGCATATGGCAGCGGGACAAAGGGTGCCCCGGCGAGGGCCGCGAAGAGGAGGAAGTGCAAGCGCATCCCGACGGCGAACTCCATCTCGGTCATCAGGCTGAGGAGCTGGCCGGGCGTATACCCTCCCTTGAGGATATGGGCACGCTCCGGGTTGGCCATCTGGGAGACGATGGCGTGCGCATGCTGGAGGTCGGTTGGCCGCTCCATTGGCACAAAGAGGATGCTCGCGCCCAGCCGTTCAACAAAATAGTCGGCAGCGTTGGCGAGCAAGGCATGGTAGTGGTTGACATCGAGATCGGGTGCCGCAGCGCCGGGCTCGCGCACGGAGAAGCCGATCAGCGGGTTGGCCCTGGCGATACCCTCCCGGATGAGTGCGCCGGCCGGGAGCGGCTCGGGCTCGAGGAGCAGCGCGGGATCAGCCGTCACTACGATGTCGCGCTCGACGCCGATGTCTTCGAGCACGAGGCGGGCCGATGGTTCGCGGACCGTGATGAGATCCATACCGTTCAGTGTTTGCAAGACGGCCCGGCGGCTATCGCGGTTCTCGAGCGGCCCCACGCCGACCGCCCAGGTCATGGTCGGAATACCAAGGTCCTGAGCGAGCTGGGCCTCGCGCAAGAACCCCCGAACGTCAGGATCGAAGAGGATACCCCCGCCGCCGAGGATGAAGAGGTCGAGCGGCTCCAGCTCGCGGAGAACCTCACCCCGGCTCAGCTCGCGGGCTGACACGGCATGCTCCACGCCGTGCCGACGGCGCGTGTCCTCCGGATTGCGGCTGAACACGGTGAACTCGGCTGAAACGCGGCTACGCAGCTCGCGCAGGATCTGGCTCAGGATGGCCTCGTCTCCGAGGTTCATCCCGCCGTACGAGCCCGATATGCCGATGCGATACCGCCGCTGCTGTCCGTCGTGCACAGGCTGCCTTAGTTTTCCAGTCCTCGCCTGCAGCATGTCACCTCCGTCCATGAGACGAACCGCGCCCGGCAGCGGGCGCGGCGCCCAATTTAATCACGTCGGAGGGGGGAGATGGTAATGCTCAGGATCTCGCGTCTGGCACCCGGTGCGCATACGCGCGAGCGGTGGCTAGTGAGCGAGGTCGAACTGCTGACCGCGGCCACCCGCCTGAGCCTCGTGGACAGCGCGGGCGGCGACGATGACGTCCTGTACGGCGTTGCCGACTGACTTGAAGAGCGTGATCTGCTCGGCACTGGTACGTCCCGGTGCCTGGCCGGCGACGACCTGGCCCAGTTCAGCCTTGATGTGATCATGGGAGATCAGTCCCTGGTTGAGCGGTTTGATCAGGTCGCCGGCCTCGGCAAGCGCAGCCTCGATCGAATCCACCACCACGTAGGCCCTGGCTACCGTCT
>BEIC01000027.1 GCA_002898875.1 bacterium HR26 | reverse complement strand
GCGCCCCGTGCGGCGAGGGTGCCCAGGCCGCCGCCTCGATGACCGCCTCGATCCCCTCCGGTGGGATGGGATCGGGACGCATCCGGCGAACCGAGCGCCGGCCGCGGATCAGCTCCGGCAGGTCGAGCCTGCGCTCGCCGGGCAGGATCAGTGTGGCCTGACGATCCTCCACAGCCTCATCCTTACGTGGTGACCGGCTGCGCCTCGGCGGCCGGCCGCGGCGACGGGATCCAAGTCAGCGCGGTGATGGTCGACCAGAGCAGCACGAAGCCCAGCACCTGTACCGCATCCACGCGGGCATCCAGTGCGAACCAGTTCACGATCACGGCCATAGCCGGAAAGCTCAGCTCGGCCAGTGTGGCATAAGAGGCCCGGGTCCGGCTCAGGCCGAGGTAGTAGATCAACATGGCGAGCAGGCCAGGGACCAGCGCCAGGATGAAGAGCCGCACCGGCTCCTGAGCCAGCCCCACCTGGAAAGTCGTTCCCAGCGCGCCCTGGGCGGCGGCCAGACCGGCCAGGAACGGCAGCGCCAGCAGGAAGCGCGCGGCGGCCAGGGTCGGGAAGCTGATCCCGTGCAGCAGGTAGCGGCCGAAGACCGTCGAGCCGCCCCAGAGCGCCGCCGCGCTCACCGCCAGCACGGCGGTCAACACCCGGTCTTGCGGCAGCCGCCAGAACGGCTCGAGCGACTGGCGGCCGAACGACACCAGGTACCCGCCCACCAGGGCGACAGCGAAGCAGGGCCAGTAGAGCCGCGGCAGCCGCTCCTTGAGGATCAGCCCGGCGAGCAGAACCGCGATCAACGGCTGGAGCTTTTGCAGCAAGATCACCGTCGTCGGGTTGCCGATCTTGAACGCCTCGGTGAAGAGCACTGTCGCCAGCCCGGAGCCGCCCCAGGCGATCACGAAGAGCGCCAGCCAGCCGCTCGGGCGGAGCTGGAGAAAGACGCGCCGCGCAGCGATGACCATCGGGAGCGAGTAGAGCGCCAGGAATAGATGCTCAGATAACACGATCGACGTTGCCGGGAGCACGTCGGTCAACGGCTTGCGAATCGGCGCGTCGACCGCCCACAGCGAGGCGCCAAGCGCCACTACCAGCACGCCCCAGCTCGTCACCCGGCTGTTCCGCTCCGCCATCCGGTCACCCCCTTCCCGGTGAGCCACCAATCCGGCCTCCAACCCCAGCGCTCCACCAGCTCGTCGAGATCCTCCGGCGTGTCCAGGTCGACGGCAGTACCGGCAGACCAGTACTCCAGCACGCGCAGCCCCTTCGCTCGGGTAGACTGGGCATGCCGCTCCCGGCTGGCCCGGCCGAACGCCGGCTCGATCGCATCCGGCGGCCACAGCGCGAGCAGGTTCGTCCCAACGCCGTGCCGGTCCGGAGCGATGACGACGCTGCCCTCGCGCCCGAGCGCCAGCATCCGATCGACCTGTTCCGCCACCAGCAGCGGCAGGTCGGCGAGCACCGTCACCACCCGTGCCCAGCCTTCGGCGACCGCATAGCGCTGGCCGAGCTCGACGGCTGCGTTCAGCCCCGTACCCGGCTGGAGCAGGCCGGTGGCTCCAGCCGCCTCGGCAAGAGCGAGCACCGCACGGTCAGGCGTGACGACGAGCACGCCTCCGACCCGCCGAGCCGCCTGGAGTTCACGCAGCAGGCGCTCGACCAGCCGGCACATCAGCTCCTCGCGGGCCTTCGGGCCGAGCCGCTCCGCCAGCCGGCTCTTGGCCTGCGCCAGCATCTGGACCGGCACGATCGCCAGCACGGTCATCGGCGTCCCGGCCCGACGAGCTCGCGGGCGAGGTCGAGCACGGCCTGGGCGACCCGCCGGCGGTCGGCATCGGTTCGCATGATCGTATCGGCGACCTTCACGACAATCCCCAGCTCGGCGATAGCCGGCGCCAGCGCGGCATCCAGTTGATCGATCAGGATACCATCGAGGAAGTCCTGGTACAGCCGCGCCACCCCGAGCGGCGAGACCTCGTGGCCGAGCGAGGCCAGCATCCGGTCGGCCGGCCCCTTGAGCGCCTGGCCGGCGACGATCGGGCTGACCGCCACCACCGGTACCTCGGCCGCGCGAAGCCGCTCGCGGAATCCTGGTACTGCCAGGATCGGGCCGATGCTGACCAGCGGGTTGGACGGGCAGAGGACAATGGCAGTGGCCTCGGCGAGCGCGCGCTCGACTTCCTGGGTCATGCGCGCATGCTCGACTCCTTGGAACCGGACCCCCAGCACGGTGTCCTGCTGGCGCCGCCGCACGAAGTAGTCCTGGAACTCCAGCAGCCCTGCCGGGGTCTCGACCAGGGTTGCGACCGGCTCGTCGCACATCGGCAGGATGCGGGCGGCAACGCCGAGCGCGGCAGCCAGCTCGGCGGTCACCTCGGTTAGCCGGCCGCCGGCGCGCAGCCGCTCGGTGCGCAGGATATGGGTCGCGAGATCTCGGTCGCCCAGCCAGAACCAGGTGGATCGGCCATAGCGACCGATCATGCCCAGGGTCGCGGCGGTGTCGCCGAGGATTCCCCAGCCGGTGGCCGGGTTCGCGATGCCGGCTAGGGTATACATCACCGTGTCCAGATCCGGTGAGATATGCAGGCCATAGAGCTGGAAGTCGTCAGCGGTATTGACGATCACGTCCAGGCGGTCATCCAGGCCGGCCAGCGCCAGGCCATGCGCGAGCTTTGCGCCGCCGACTCCCCCGGCGAGCGCCACCACCCGCCCCGCTGGCCAGACCGCGGTCGCCTCGCTCACCGCTCACCCTTTCGCCCTGGTACGCGCGACACTTGACAAATCACGCGAAGCTGGTGAGAATAAACCATCACCACTAGAGCCGGTCAGCAGAGGAGGTTCCTATGGACGAGGCGTCTCGCGTCGTCGAGCAGGTACTCGCACACCTCTGCGGGAAGGGATTGTACGGCGACGTCACCGAGTGGTGCGAGACGCGGAACGACTGCGTCTTCGTCGTGACCTGCCCGGACTGCCGGCACATCTTCACGCTGACCGAGGAGGAGTTCATGCTCCTCGTCCGCCGTAGCCAGGAGGTCCAGGCCTGCGGTGTGGCGCTCGGGGAAGGCCAGCCCACCCCGGCACGTCCCCGCAATCCCTCCCTCCTCTCATCATGAGGAACCGCTCGATCTGCCGAGACATTCCCGCCCCCACGGCGCCGATGGCAGGCTAGGGGATGACCGGCGGTGCCGCTCGGACGAGCGCCAGCAGCAGGTCGGCCAGCCTGGCCGCCGCGCGCTCCGCCGGCTCCACGGCCAGGTCGATCGGCAGCACGACGCGCTGCTCAGCAGGTATGCGCCCCTCGTAGCGCGCCCCGGCGGCGGCCGAGCAGATGACGCCGGAGTAGCGAGAGGGATCGAGCCGCTCGCGAACGAGCGCCAGCGACGGCGCTTCGGGCGTGAGGTCGAGCAAGTAGGTGCGGAGATGCGGCCGGGTCAGCTCGCCGACCCAGTAGGCGAGGTCCGGGTCGACTCCCAGCTCGACCAGTGCCACATCGGCGGTAGCGAGCCTGCGGCCGAGCCACTCGACCAGGTCGGCGCCGAATCGTCGCTCGTAGGTCTGGTAGGCCAGCTCGGGCCAGCCTTCGCGCAGCTCCGCCATGCCGGCGGCGCCCCGCTGGCGGAGGAGCGCGAGCACCGCCGGGTTGCCACGCTCCTCGAGGAACAGCACCTCCTGCCCGCGCCGCACCAGCTCTCTGCCCAGCGCGCGGAAGAGTGGCCCGCCTGGGTTCTCGATGGTCGAGAGCACCGAGCGAACGAAGATGACCCACCGCCACCGCGTGTCGCCGGATCCCATCGGCCCTCCTTCCGCTGCTGGCCTCGCGCAGGCCACCGGGCCCACGCCTGCGTTCAGGCACTCGCCGGCAGCCACCGACGGCACGAGTCTATGCAGCCCCCACCGGCGCCGTGCTCGCCAGCGCAACCGTGATGTCCGGATCAGCCTGATAGTCGAGGATATAGCGGCCTTGCTGCCGGCGCACGCTCACGCTGAGCGTCCGCCCGGCGAAGGAGAGCCCTTCGATCGTGACCTCGTTCAGCCAGTCCGGGAAGACCGGCCGCAGGGTCAGGCGCCGTTCTGCCGCCCGTGGCTCCGGCCCGAGCAGCACCTGGAGCAGGAACGGCATCGTCCCCGCCGCCCAGGCCTGCGGGCTGCAGCTCACGGGGTATGAGATCGGGATCATGCAGCCCGACTCGTCCCGGCCGAAGCCACAGAACAGCTCCGGGAGGCGATAGTAGGGGAAGGCAGCGGCGACCTCGAGCAGGTCGGTGACGAGCTGGCAGACCTCGCGCTCGAAACCGTAGCGGCGCATCCCGGCGATGATCAACGAGTTGTCGTGTGGCCAGACGCTCCCGTTGTGGTAGCTCATCGGGTTGTAGTGCGGCATCGCGCTGCTCAGCGTCCGAATACCCCAGCCCGAGTAGAGATCGGGCGCCAGCAGCCGGCGAACCACCAGTGCCGCGCGCTCAGGGCGGACGATGCCGCTGTAGAGACAATGGCCCGGGTTGGAGCTGATCGCTGGTACCAGGCGGCCCGAGCCGTCGATGGCCTGCCCGTAGAACCCTTCCGACTCGATCCAGAAGCGTCGCTCGAAGCGCTCCTGAAGCCGCCTGGCCTCGTTGCGCAGCCGGACAGCCTGCATCCGCTGCGCCTCGTCACCGTAGCGCTGCAGCAGGTTGGCCAAAGCAAGCTTGGCGTGGTAGACGTAGCCCTGCACCTCGACCGGCGCGATCGGCGCGGTGACGGGGCTCTGGTCGGGGAACTGGAGCGAGTTGTGGCTGTCCTTCCAATTCTGGTGAACCAACCCCCGGCGCGAGCGCTGGCCGTAGTCGACGAATCCATCTCGATTGCGATCGCCATACCGCTCGATCCAGCCGATGGCTGCTTCGGCTGCCGGCAGGAACTCCTCGAACAGGTGCGGGCTGCCGAACCAGGCCATGAGCTCGCTGAACGTGACGACGAAGAGCGGGGTGGCGTCGACGGTCCCGTAGTAGGGCGTGTGTGGTGACTCGCCCAGCCGGGCCATCTCGCCGAAGCGCAGCTCATGGAGGATCTTGCCCGGCTCCTCCTCGGTCCAGTCGTCCTCCTTCTTGCCCTGGTACTGAGCCAGGAAGCGCAGCGTGTCGCGGGCCAGCTCGGGCGAGAACATCATCATCTGGAGCGCAGTGATCAGGCTATCGCGGCCAAAGGGGGCCACGAACCAGGGAATCCCAGCGGCGATGAGCCGGCCGCCGGGGAAAGGAGTAAGCAGCGCCTGCAGGTCGCGCAGGCTGCGTTCGAGGACCAGGTTCAGCAGCTCGTGGTCGGTGCGAACGCGCGCGAACCGGAACTCCTGCACCTGCGGCGCCTCGCCGATGAGCGAGACATCGGGGATGCGCACCGCTTCGCGCCGCTGGAACAGCTGTCGCGGGGCGAGGTGCATGGTGATCCGCTCGCCCGACTGTGGCAGCAGGCGAAGCCGGAACACCGCAAACACGCGCGGAGGCCTGGCCGCGCCCCGAGCGCGCACAAGCTGGTCCTGTCCCGGGAGGAGCATGCGTGGGATGACCAGCTCGGCCAGGTCACCGGTACCCGGCTCGATCGTCAGCTCGTCCGGCGGCCGGCTGAAGCGGATCTCGGTCTCGAGCAGCAGGTCGTCGGGAGCACGATAGGCAAGCGTTAGCTCCCGGCCGCGGTGCTTGGGAAGCAGCATACGCCCGCGCGGGCGCTCGCGTGGGAAACCGCGGACCTCGAAGACATCGAGGAAGTCGGCGGCCAGCACCAGCGCCAGCTCGACGGTGACCGGGAAGGGATTGTAGTTGCGCAGGTCCAGCTCTTCCTCCAGCCACTGGTTGATGGATCGGCAGCGCCGGAGGCTGATGGTGTGCGCCAGCACATCGTGCCCGTCCTCAGAGCGGAAGAGGGTGTTGCCGAACTCGAAGATGCCGCTGGAGATCCGCTCGGCGGAGGAGTCGAAGAGTTCCGGCTCCTCGCCGTTCAAGAGGAGCCAGTACTCGCTCAGGTAGCGAGTATCGCGGTAGTACACGCCGGCGCCCGGCAGTTGCCGGCGCAGGTCGCCCCGCTCATCGCTGACGACGAAGAGCTCCCCTTGCTTAAGCATCCGGGCTTCCCGGACAAGCCCCATTGTCAGACCACCTTACCTCGCCTCGTTATCGCGCTCCTGCGGGCCGAAATCATAAGGATAAGTGTATGGCTCGGAGCAATGGGAGCCAACATACGCGGGGAAGTCGAGGGGCATCATCCGGAGATAGGGGCAACGTACCACTGGTATCCCCCAGGCGGCCTTCCCCAAACCTTCGGGTGGTAGCGAGGCGTACAGCACCGAGCTGGGAGAGCAGGTGACTGGCACACTCTCCTCAGATCAGCTCGCCGTACTCGCGCCACTCGTAGGGGTCAATCCGGCTGTACCACTCCGGAGTGCCGTAGTCCGGGCAATTGGCCTTGGCCTTGGTCACGTCCCAGCGCTTCACCTTGAGATAGGTCTCGATGAACGGCTCGCCGAGAAGCTCGTGTAGCGCCCGGTCGGCCTCCAGCGCATCCAGCGCCTCCTCCAGCGAGCGCGGCAGCTCCGGCAACCCGGAGACCCGGCTAGCCTCGACCATCACCGGCTCCGGGATCGGCAGCTCGCGACAGATGCCGTCGAGGCCGGCCGCCAGCGACGCAGCCAGCGCGATGTATGGGTTCGAGGCAGCCCCACCCAGCCGGTTCTCGATCCGCGCCGCCGGCCCGTGAGCTCCGGCCGGGATGCGGAAAGCGGCCGAGCGGTTGTCCGGCCCCCAGCAGATGCTGGTCGGAGCGAAGAGCCCGGGCCGGTACCGCTTGTAGTCGTTCGGGGTGGGGGAGAGGAACGCGATCAGGGCCGGAGCGTGATGGATCAGGCCGCCGAGGAAGTGCCAGCCGAGCTGCGAGATGCCGAGCGGATCCTGGTCGTCGGCGAAGAGGTTCCTCCCGGTCCGGGGATCGATCAGGCTATGGTGCAGGTGGCAGCCAGAAGCGGCCTCGTTGATGAACGGTTTGGTCATGAAGGGCGCATCGTAGCCGTAGCGCCGGGAGACCTCCTTCACTGCGGTGCGGAAGCTGAACGCCTGGTCGGCAGCAGCCAGCCCATCGGCCGGGCTGAAGGTGATCTCGAACTGCCCAGGGGCGTTCTCGACACTCAGCGTCGACACCTCGATGCCGAAGGCCGGCAGACTGCCGAGCAGCTCGTCGCGCCACTCGGGGAGCGTGTTGTTGCGGATCGTGGAACAGATCTGCCGGTCCTCGAAGGCGCGGGCGCGCGTGATCCGGTCGATCAGGTAGAACTCGTACTCGAAGCCGCTGCGGGGGAGCATCCCCTGATCGAGGAAGCGCGTGATGACCCGCCGGCAGACGACTCGCGGGTCGTCCGGGGTCGGGGTCTCGGGATCGATGTAGAGGTCGCCCAGCACGCGCGCCTCGCCGGGAGCGTAGGGCAGCACCACCAGCGTATCGAGGTCGGGCTTGAGCAAGAAGTCAGGTGGCGGCAGCCGCTCTTCTTGTGGGACATCCCAGCCAGAGGCATCCTGCTGCAGGATGCCCCCGTAGAAGTTGACTCCCTTGACCGCATAGACCGGGAACTTGCCGAGCGGGACGGTCTTCGAGCGCGCGATCGCGTGGATATCGGCCATCTCGATACGGACCCACCGGACCCCGGCTGCTGCGAGCAGCCGTGTGACGGTGGACACGTCCATACGATACGCCTCCTCCCCATGCTCTATGATAAGTCCAGTATACCCACGCCTGGAGCCTGCTCGGCAAGCACACCGGCCGCTGAGCGCAGCAAGCCAGAGTGCGCAGCGCCGGGCGCTGTGCGACGATGCGATAACGGTTGGGAAGCGCTCAGCGGCCGGTCGTCCGGGCGAGGCGGCGCCGGACATGCGCCGTGATCTCAGCGCCGCTCTCCCGCCAGACGTGGATCGCCGAGGGCGCGATCGAGATCAGGATGATGAAGAGCACGATCGGGATCAGGTAGCGATCGACGTTGGGGATCATGCTCCCGAGGAAGTAGCCAGCCATCGTGACACCTACCGCCCAGAGGAAGCCCCCGAGGACGTTGAACGCGAGGAAACGCGGGTAGTGCATCCGCCCCATGCCGGCCACGATCGGCGTGCAGGTCCGGACGATGGGCAAGAAGCGCGCCAGCACGACCGCCTTGCCACCGTGCTTCTCGAAAAACGCCTCGGCCCGCTCCAGGTGCTTGCGCTTGAAGACGCGCGAGTCCTCGCGATTGAAGAGCGCTCGCCCGACGCGGTACCCGAAGGCGTAGCCGACCGAGTCGCCGGCGACCGCGGCGATGAAGCAGAGCGGAACCAGCCATCGGATATCGAGGTAGCCCTGAGAGGCGAGGAAGCCGGCGGTGAAGAGCAGGCTGTCGCCTGGGAGAAAGAGGCCGATCAATAGACCGCTCTCGGTGAAGACGATCGCTGCGACGCCCAGCGTGCCGACCGCCTTGATCAATGTCACCAGATCGAAATGTGGCATCGCCAATCCTCATCCCATCTCGAACTCAAGACCGCTCGCAGGGCCCGGATCGATACCGGGCAGGCAACCAGAGAGCCCGCGCTCTCCGGCAACGCCGCGTGTTGCCGGACCACGTCCATCACGCCGGCGAGATCTACCGGCCAGGCGCGCGGAGAGCTGCACCGCAGTCATCCGGCCCGGAGCGCGGAGCGCGGCCTCGAATTGTCGGCGGCTTCTTGACACCGTGGCAATTGCCTCCTACCATGCCGCCCGGCGCCGGAAGTATAGCCCGGCGTGGGTTCCGCCACCCATGCCGACCTAACCAAATCACGAACGCGAGAGGGGAGGGATAACCTCGATGAAGACCGAGCAGCGACTCGCCGAGCTGGGGATCGAGCTGCCGCCAGTGCCGCAGCCCGCCGGGAACTACGTCCACGCGGTGCAGACCGGCAACCTGCTCTTCCTGGCCGGCAAGGGCCCCTTCAACCCCGACGGGTCGGTTCCCACCGGGAAAGTCGGCAGGGACTACACGACGGAAGAGGCGTACCAGCACGCCCGCTCGGTAGGTCTCACGCTGATCGCGGTGATGAAGGACGTGCTGGGCGATCTCGACCGCGTTAAGCGGGTGGTCAAGGTGCTCGGCATGGTGAACGCGGTGCCGGAATTCGGCGAGCATCCCAAAGTGATCAACGGCTGCTCGGACCTGTTCGTCGAGGTCTTCGGGGAGCGCGGGCGGCACGCCCGGTCGGCCGTCGGCATGGGGTCGCTGCCCAACGGGATCACCGTGGAGATCGAGGCCATCGTCGAGGTCGAGTAGGCGACGACTACGCGACGCTAGTGCCTCGCCGAGCTCGACTGAGGGATCGAAGCCAGAGCGACAAGGGGGAGGAAAATCCTCATCGTCGTCCCCTGGCCAGGGTGACTCGTGGCCTCGATCCGCCCTCCGTGCGCCGCGATGATTGTCTTCGCGATGGGGAGTCCCAGCCCAGCGCCTCCCCGCGCGCGGCTGCGTGCCTTGTCGACCCGGTAGAACCGCTCGAAGATCAGCGGGAGCTCCTCCGGCGGGATACCAGGGCCATGATCGACCACCTCGATGACCAGCTCGCCGCCGCGAATCTCCGACGCAAGCACAACGACGCCACCGCGCGGGCCGTACTTGGCGGCATTATCCACCAGGGCCAGCACGGCTTGCTCGATCCGGACCGGGTCGACCTCGAGCCATCCTTCAGCCTCGAGAGCCGTACGCAGCGATGCCCCATGCTCGCGAGCCAGTGCCGCAGCGCGGTCAGCGAGCCCGGCGAGAAACGGCCCCACGGCGAGCCGCTCCCGGACGAGCGGAAGCGAAGCAGCGTCCGCTCTCGCCAGCAGGAGAAGGTCCTCGACGAGGCGAGACAGGCGATTAGCCTCCCGAAGGATCTCGCCAAGTAGCTCGGCATGGGCACAGCTCGAATCCAGCGCCAGGGCAAGCTGGGCATTTCCGCGTAGCACGGTGAGGGGCGTTCGCAGCTCGTGCGAGGCGTCGGCGATGAAGTCGTTCTTCGCCCTGAGCGCCTCAGCGAGCCGTTGCGCTGTCTCCTGCTGGACCCCGTACAACCGCCGGAACTCGTTCATGACCTTGACCGTCGCGTAGACGAACCCAGCGCCGATCAGACCCAACCCTCCGAGCACACCGAGGAGCACGAGCTGCGCGGTCGTCATCGTCTGCTCAACGCTGTCGAGCGCCAGGCCGGCTTGCTGCTCACCGACGCGCTGGACGATGCGAGCGTCTCGCTCCAGCTCGGCCAGAAGTATCAGTCCACGCTCGCTGGCCTGGGTAAAGCCGGCCGGGTCATCGTCGTAGAGCTGGAGTGCCGGGTAGAACGTGGCATGGTACACCTCGGCCACCGCGCGGAGGGCTGACGGCTGCGGGATATCGGAATCGCGCACCCCGAGCCGCTCGATCGCTGCGATCGTCTCGAGCAGGTAGGCGTAGCTGCGCTCGAACTCGGCTAGCTCAGTTGCCGAGGGACCGGCATCCCTGAGATTGAAATGATGGTTACGCAGGTCGAGGACGGCGAGACGAATCTCGTGCCCGAGGTGCTCGATCTCCACGTCATAGCGCACAGCCTCGTCGACGACGGTCTTGACTCGCTGGTTGAGCGCCAGCGACACGAGACCCATGACGGCGATCGCTACTAGGAGCCCGCCCAGCGAGGCGCTGACGATCCACCATGAGCGCATGCGTGACCAGTCGCGATTAGCCATGACCCACCAACCGGCTCACCCCCAACCGCTCGATCTCTTTTCCTTGCCCAGAAGCACGTGCGTATAGTATAGAGAGCATGGGCACACTCGACCGACAGTAGACAGTTTTGGAGTCGTCCTGCTCACCTCGCCGGTGGCCGCATGCGCATCCTGATCGTCGAAGACGATGCCGCCGTCGTACGCTTGCTGGAGCGTAGCCTGCGCACCTACGGCTACGAGGTGATCAGCACGGGCAGCGGCGAGGAGGCGGTACGACTGGCCTCCGCTGGGTCAATCGATCTCGTCCTGCTCGACATCGCCCTGCCGGGGATCGACGGGCATCAGGTACTGGCCCGTATCCGCGCGATCGATCGCATGCTACCGGTCTTGATGTTGACCGCACGCGACGACACCAGGAGCAAAGTGTCCGCGCTCGATGGTGGGGCTGATGACTATCTCACCAAGCCGTTCGACCTTGAGGAATTGCTGGCCCGCATCCGCGCGCTCCTCCGGCGTCGAGGACAACCCCAGCTCCCGCAGTCGTCATCGGCGCTCCTCCGAGCGGGTGATCTGGTCGTCAACCCGCTGTCTCACCGCGCCTGGCGAGGGGATGAGCCCCTCGACCTCTCCGCCCGGGAGTTCGCTCTGCTCACCTACTTCATGCGCCATCCCAGCCAGGTACTGAGCCGGGAACAGATCTTGTCCGCCGTCTGGGGTTACGACTTCGACCCCGAGTCGAACATCATCGACGTCTACGTCCGCTACCTGCGCCGAAAGCTCGATCGACCCGGCGAACCATCAGTGATCACGACGATCCGTGGGATCGGGTATCGCTTTGACCCGCCCCGGCAAGCATAGCCAGCGAATCGACATTGACTCATCGCCCGGCACGTTCGATGAGCGATTTCTCATGCCACATTAAGCTCCGGTTAATGTGGCCACGCTATCTTCACGAGTGGGCACGCGGCTGGGGGTGTGCAGAGCCTGATGCGCTGCACACGCGAACGGAGGATATGGCACCATCCTCGACGCCATTGCCGCGTGAACCGAAAGTGAAAGGAGTCCCACATGCGAGCGGTGATCCCGGTCCTGGCTATCAGCGCCTTGCTCGTCATGCTCGCCGTCGTGGTTGCGTCAGCGCAAGATACCCAGGCCTGCGATCCGATCGAGCAGAGCACCGAAGAGGTTCTCCCGGGCATCGTCCTGACCTGGGACAGCGCGTTCCTCTGCGCGGACGCGCCGGACGAGGGCAGCTACGAGTTCACGGTCACGGTCGCGAACAGCGCGGACAGCGCCGAAGCCATCTCGATCGACGACCTCGCCCTGACCCACACGACTCCGAGGCCTCGTGGCCAGGCGCCCGGCGCGAACGGTGAGGCTACTGGGCTGCCGCTGCCCCTGGTTCCCGGCGAGACCGCGAGCTTCACCGTGAGCGGAACCTATGAGTTGGTCCAGACGGATGAGGGCAAGAAGGCCAACCTGCACTTCCGCGCGAGCGGACACGGAGTAAGCAGCAGCGAACCCTTCGAGCTCGGTATCAACGCGCACGTCCGCGCGCCCGGCGTGCCTCTCGATTGACCGGTACGAGAACCTGGTCGCAGCGCCCCTGGAAGACAGTACAGCGTGGCCCAGCGGGCGGAGTACTTTGCTCCGCCCGCTGGGTCTCGTCGCTTCCCCGTGGCAGTATGGGTCGCGATCGAGTCGCCGGCCCGACTACGCTCCCCGACCAGCAGCCGGCCTTCCCCCTGGTCACGATCCCAGGATGAAGGAGGGCCTACGGCTCCGGACCGTTCGAACTCACCTGCTCGCCCTCCAGCGCCTGGTTGTCTTCCTCCACCTCTTCCAGGGTCGTGGCCTCTGACGGCTGCTCGGGGCTGAGGGCCTGGCGAACGAACAGGAGCTCGCGGCGGCGGAGATCCCAGAGCCGCTCGAGCTCCAGGTCGAGCTCGGCCAGCCGGCGGAGCGCCTGGTCGCGGTGATGGATGAGCTCCGGGATGGTGCGAAGCAGTTGCCGCCGCTCCTCGGCTAACTCCTCGATGCGGGCCAGCACGGGGGAGGGAAGCCGGATCCGTTCCAGTTCGAGTAGAAGGAGTTCGTCGCTATCCAGCATAGCCGTGCATCATTCTACTATCATCGCGGAGAAGCTCTGCCAGCCCGAGCTCGTGCAGCCGCTCCGGCGGCACCAGGCCCTGCTCGTCCCAGCCTCGGACACGGTAGTACGCCTGGATCAGCCTGTCCAGCTCCGCTGCCGTCAGGCCACTCGCCTCACCGCTGAGCAGGCGCGGTGGCAGCGTGTCGTCCGCCCGCGTCCACCCCTGGCGGATGTTGAACAGCTTCTTGACCGTGTTGATCCGCTCACCCGCCAGCCGCAGCTCTTCGGCCGTCATCGATAGGCCGGTCACACGCACGAAGAGCTCGGCCGCCTCGGTGAAGAAGTCGCTGAAGCAGTGGCGCAGGAACTTGCAGATCGTGAGCGAGTCGAGCACCGCGGCACGATCCTCGGCGCGGGCGGCCGCCCTGGCCCAGGCCAGCGCCTCGGCATGCGGATCGAGCTGGTCGGAGAAGTCGACCTCGTAGGCCGAGGAGCGATTGTGACAGGCGCCGCGGGTCGACACCGCGAAGCCCAGCGCCATGGCCTTGAGCTTGCGCGGATCGTAGCCCGGCAGCTCCAGGCCCTTGACGTGCATAGCCCACTCCACGCTCCCCTGGCCGACGATCTCGGCCGCCCGGCGCGAGCCCTCGGCCAGCAGGTCGCCCAGCCCGCGCCGCTCGCCGATCGCCTGGATCGTCCGCAGCAAGCCCTCCGCGTCGCCGAAGCGCGGCCACTCCTCCGGCCGGCCCGGCAGGCGCACCCCTCGCTCGACGCACTCCATCGCCCAGGCGATGGTCGAACCAGTGCTGATGGCGTCCATGCCATAGCGGTCGCACAGCGCGGCGGCACGCAGCACGGCGTTGGGATCGCTGACCCCGCAGAGCGAACCGAGCGCGAACAACGACTCGTACTCCAGCCGAACCTCGACGGTCTCGCCGTCATCTCGGGTTCGGTAGTGGTGCTCGCAGCCGATGGTGCAGGCAGCGCAGCCATGCTTGTCGGTCCGGTGCTCCAGGAAGAGGCGCTCACCGCTAATCGCCTCGGCCGCCTCGAACGTGCCAGCCTGGAAGTTGCGGGTCGGCAGCACGCCGAGCCGGCTGAAGAAGGCCAGGTTGGCCGCCGTGCCCAGCTCGCGGTACTTGGCCGTGTCCGGGCCCAGGCTGCGCTCGGCCAGCTCGCGAGCGGCCCGTACCACCCCACGCGGGTCAGCGACGGCCGGCAGCCGCTGCGTCCCCCGCACCGCGATCGCCTTCAGCCGCTTGCTCCCCATCACGGCGCCAGGCCCAGTGCGACCGGCGAGCCGGCCATCGTTGCTGATGGAGGCGTAGCGGACCCCGCGCTCGCCGGCGACGCCGATCGCCGCGACCCGGAAGCTGTTGCCCAGCTCCGCGCGGACGGCGTCGGCGGTGGCGGCCGGGTCGAGACCCAGAAGATCGCTCCCTGGCAGCAGGCGGATCTCGCCGTCGTCCACCGCCAGCACCGTCCAGCCGGGCGCCTGGCCGGTGATCACCAGCGCGTCGTAGCCGGTGCGCTTGAGCGCCAGCGCCAGGTAGCTGGAGGAGAGCGAGTCGCCGATCATGCCGGTCTGCGGGGACTTCGCGGTGAGGGCGATCTTGCTGGCGGTGGTAATACCGGTGCCGATAAAGGGACTGCTGGCGAAGATGAGCGGGTTCTCCGGCCCCAGCGGGTCGGCGCCGGGCGGGCAGAACCGGTCGAGCAGATAGCTGGCCAGCCCCACCCCGCCGATTAGCCGGGCGAAGACGGCCTCGGGGAGCGGGTAGGCCGTCGCCGTACCCGCGGAGAGGTCGATATGAAGGTAGCGACCGTGGACGGCGTTCATGACGCGCCTCCGGCTTGAGCCGAGACCAGGAGAACCGACGACTCCGGGCCGACTGGATAGCTCGCGTCGCGGGTGAAGCGCCCGTCGACGACGAAGATGTAGCCGCCGTTGAGCCAGCCGGTCGCCGGGTCGATGACCGGGCCGGCGAGGACGGGGAACTCCTGTGCCAGTACCCCGGCGATCTCATGCAGCGTCCGGCCCGGTACCTCCACCTGCCGCTGGCCGGTCAGGAGCTGTGGGGTGCCGAAGAGTTCGACTCGGACGGTAGCTGTGCCAGTCGACATCGCTGCTCTCTGAATCGTTGCGACCAGCCCTGACAGTGGTTAGTATGCCGGAACGGGCTGGCCCGGCGCCAGCTCGCGCCGAATCCTTACTGATCGCGAGGTCGTCCAGTGCGCACCCCCGCGATGAGTGCCCGCGCAGCGAAAGGCGGCCGCGTGGCCGCGCTCTGGCGCTGGGTCAACCTGCCCGCCCTGGCCGCTGTGGTCATCTGGGGCGCGGCGTTCCCGATCGTCAAGTATGCCCTCGGGGAGTTCCCGGTGCTGGCCTATGCCGCGCTGCGGCCGGTGATCGCCGTGGCGCTGCTCTTCGGACTGCTCCGGCTGCGCGGCGAGCCGATGGCAGTCGATCGGCGCGACTGGCCGCGGCTGCTGGCAGCCGGCTATGCCGGCATGGCGCTCTTCCAGCTCTGCTTCATCCTTGGGCTCGGCTACACCAGCGCGAGCCACAGCGCCCTGCTGCTCTGCACGAGCCCGCTGCTCGGTGCGGTCGTCCTCTGGCTCGGGCGCCGGGAGCCAGTTTCCGCCCGCTCGCTCGTCGGCCTGCTGCTGGGGTTGACCGGCATGGCGCTCGTGGTACTCCAGGCCGATCCGTCCGGAACTGCCAGCCTGGCTGGCGACCTGCTGACGCTGCTCGCCGCGCTCGGCTGGGTAGGGGTCACGATCCTTCCCCGGTCGCTGGTCGCCCGCTATGGGCCAGTCAAGGTCACCGCGTGGCTGCTCCTCGCCGGCGCGACCGTACTCGTCGCGATCGGCTGGCAGGAGACGCTCGAGGCGCTACGCTCTCCGCCTTCGCTCCTCGCCTGGCTCTCGCTCCTCTACAGCGCGGTCGTCGCGATGGTGCTGGCCAACGTGCTCTGGCAACGCGCGGTGCGCGCGCTCGGCTCCACGCAGACGCTGGCCTACTTCTACCTGCAGCCGGTCGTCGCCATCCTGCTAGCCGCCGCGATGCTGGGCGAGCGGCTCGGCCTGCTTCAGGCGATCGGCGGGGCGATCACGCTGCTCGGGGTCGGGCTGGTGCAGCGGGGGAAACCCACGACAGGTTGAAGCGCCATCGACCTGCCTTCGTGTCTAAGCGCGCGGGCTGGCCGGCGGCTCTTCGGAGGTGCCGGCCGGTTGCTCCTCTGGCTCAGGGTTGTCCGCGGCCGCGCCCGGGGGTGGATCGCTGCCAGCTTCGGCGGCTTGGGCTTCGGCAGGGGACGGCGCCGCTCCGTCGGACGACACGTCCCCACCCTCCGGCTGGCCCAGCCGCTCCTGTGCCAGCTTGACCAGGTCGATGCCAGTCATGGCGGCGAAGCTCTCGGTCATCTGCTGGACGATCAGCGGTAGCCCAGTCGCATAGCGGCCCAGCGCGCTGTGGCCATCGCCGCCCGTGCCGCTGCTGTCGATCAGCACCACCCGCTCGATCTGCGCGAGCGGCCGGGCAGCCGCCTCGACCACCTTCGGCAACTGCTCGACGAAGGCCTGGTACATCAGGAGCTGCATCGCGGTCGGCCCGTAGGCATTGAGTGCAGCCGCCAGCGCCCGCTTACCCTCGGCCTCAGCGATCAGCGCGGCGCGCTTGCCCTCGGCCTCGGCCAGCAGGGCGGCCTTCTGCCCCTCGGCCTGAGCGATCAGCTCGGCCTGGACGGCGTCGGCCAGCGCCTTCTTGGCATCGGCCTCCGCCTGGCCTACCTGGCGGATACGGGCCGCCTCGCCCTGGCCGACCAGCTCGCGCTGGCGCGCTTCGGCCTCGGCTCGCGTGATCGTCGCCTGGCGCTCGCCTTCAGCCCGGACGATAGCCGCCTGCTTCTGCCCCTCAGCGGTGATGATGGTGGCCTGCCGCTCGGCCTCTGCCTGCTTGAGGACGGTAGCCTCCAGCTCCTTCTCGCGCCGGCGTGCCTCCATCTCCTGCACGGCGATGGCAGCCTCGGTGCGGGCCAGCTCCACCTGCTGCTCGGCGACCACCACCTGCCGCCGGGCCTCGGCCTCGGCCAGCGGGCCAGCCTGCGAGGCCCGCGCCTTCTCCGCCTCGACCTCGGCGTCGAACCGCGCCTTCTTGGCGTTCGTCTCCTTCTGGGCCGCAGCGATCTCAGCCTCAGCCATCGCCTCGGCGACGGCCGCCTCCTGCATCGCCTGCGCCCGGCGCTTGCGCGCGTCGCGCTCGGCTTCGGCCTTGCCGATCTCGGCATCGCGCTTGACCTCGGCCGTCCGCCGCTGGCCCAGCGCGTCCAGGTACCCCTGCGGGTCGCTGATCTGCTGGATGGTCAGCACGTCGATCTCGATGCCCATCCGGGAGAGGTCCTGGGCTGACTCGGCTGCCAGCCGCTGGGCGAACGCCTGCCGGTCGGCGTTGATCTGCTCGACTGTCAGCGTGCCGAGGATCGAGCGGAGATGCCCTTCCAGCGTCTGGAAGATGACGTTGCGGATCTGCTCCTGCGGCATGCCGAGGAAGCGCTCGATCGCGTTCATGACCATGACGTCGTCGGAGCCGATCTTGACGTTAGCGACGGCGTCCACCGAGACCGGCACGCCCTCCTTGGTGTACGCCGAGGCGATCTTGAGCGGGATCGTCATCACGTTGAGCGAGAGGAAATCCACCCGCTCGATGATCGGGATGCGGACGCTCGAGCCGCCCTTGACGATCCGGTAGCCGACGGTGCGCCGCTGCCCGGTCTCCGGGTCGGTGACGGTGCGCTTGCGCCCGGAGAAGACCGCCACCATGTTGGGCGGCACCTTGACGATGTTGCGGCTGACAATGGCGAGCAGCGCCATCAGCGCCATCAAGATCAGGATGACGGCGGCGATGACGAAGAAGACCTCGGTGATGTTCATACCGGGCTCCCCTCGAACGCGACTCTAGAACTCCCAGTCCCTCACCGGCTTGCCAAAACCACTCCCGACGACGCTGCGCGGCCGCGTTCCGGCATGTCAGGAGCCTGCCCCCTGGCCACGCGCCCCGGCCTCGCCGCGCTCCGGCGTAGAGCCCGCCGCACCGGCCTGCTCCGCCTCCCCGGCCGGCTCGACGATGACGGTCGAGCCGACCACGTCCACGATGCGGACGAGCTGCCCGGCCGGGATGCCGTCCCCCTCGCGGCTTCGGGCCAGGAGCTGCCGGCTGCCGGTAGCGTCGCGGTAGAGCACTTGGCCCAAGCCACCCTCGGGGATCGCCGTTGTCACCTCGGCCAGCCGGCCGCGCGTCCAGCTCACCGAGAAGTCGGTGGTGGCCTGCTGCTTGTAGAACAGGCCGATCAGCCACCAGGCCAGCGCGCCGACGACGATCGCGGCCGCGGCGGCGATCAGCGCGCCGGTCACCGGGCTGCGGTCGTAGTAGGTGGCCAGCATACCGGCGGAGCCGAAGGCAGTGAGCGAGGCGGCGAGCACCTTGCCGTTGAAGGGGCCGACGCCGTCGCCATCGGCGCCGAAGTCGAGCAGGTCGTCCAGCTCGCCGACCACCAGGGTGACGATCAGCAGGAGCAACCCCAGGAGCGCGATCCCGAAGTAGATCAGCATAGCCCGCCGCTCTGCACGCTCGTCATTCCGCTCGGTGCGCAGCTACCCCTATCCTAACCGAGGGCTGGCCCGCGTGCCAGAACTCCGGGGACGGCTCTCGGCCCCGAACCTCTTGGATGCGGGCGGTCAGGAGGGTGAAGAGACCGATCGCCAGCCCGGCGGGCAATGTACCTGGCAAGACAGCGCGCCGCCAGGCAGCCCCCAGTGGACGCGGTCGTGGCCGCCCACCCGGGTGGACAGTGAGCTCAGGGCACGTCCGGCACGATCCGCAGGACGCGGTCGTCCTCGGGGCCAGGGTTGCCCCGGCCGTCGCGGTTGCTGGTCAGCAGGTAGAGCGTCCCGTCGGGCGCCTCGACCACCGCGCGCAGGCGCCCGAACTCCCCGGCGAAGAGCGGCTCCAGCGCCACCGCCTGCCGACCGTCCTCCGAGAGGTCCAGCCGCCAGAGCGCCCGGCTG
>BEIC01000026.1 GCA_002898875.1 bacterium HR26 | reverse complement strand
AGCCGCTCCTCGACCCGCCGCAACTCCTCGGTATCGAGATCGGCGGCCTGTCGCTCGGCAGCGGACGCCCGGCGCGAGAGGTAGGCATAGAGCACGGCAACGCCGAAGACGAGCCCGACGACCGGGCCCCACCAGAGCGCCCAGGTAAACCCTTGCTTCGGCGGCTCGCGCAGGATCCCGATCCCGTAGCGCTCCACGAAGTAGGACTTGATCTGCTCCGGAGACTCGCCCGCATCGAGCTTCTGCTGGATCACCTGCCGCATCTGGCGGGCGAGTTGCGAGTTCGAGTCGCGGACGCTCTGCCCCTCGCACACCGGGCAGTTCAGCTCGTTCGCGATCTCCAACGCCTCGGGCGAGAGCGGCTCTTCAGCCGCGACTGAGAGTGGCAGCGCCAGGGCGAGCAGCACCATGAGCGCGAGCATCAGGACGGCGATGCCCGTGCCTCGCACCGCCGCTCGCGCCCGTGCGGCGTCGCGCCGGCTCCGCCCCCGCCGCTCGCATCTGGGCGTATTCTCCCCTGGCGAGATCGAACACGGCTCACGCCTCACTCGTAACCATCCCCCGGGCGAGCCGCCCGGCGCGCTGGCGTGCCAGGGCCGGCTGAGGCCAGAACAGCGCCAGTGTACCGAGAATGTAGACGGCGCCGCCGATCCAGATCCAGATCACCAACGGGTTGATGTAGACGCGCAGGCTCGCTCTGCCGTCGTCCTCCCACCGGTCGAGCACCACGTAGACGTCGTCCAGGCCGATGGTGGCGATGCCCATGCGTGCAGTGGGCTGATCTTCATAGTTCCGATAGAAGTAACGGTAGCTCTCGACCGAGTCGCGGAGCTCGCCACCACGGTAGATGTCGACTCGTGCCGCGATCACCTCGGCATCTGCCGTCCGGCGATCGTCGAGCCCACGGTAGACGATCGTGTAGGGCCCGATCGCGCCGGAGTCTCCGGGCCGCAGCAGGTACTGCCGCTCCACCTGGAAGAAGTTGGAGGCAATGACCCCGACGGCCATGATCAGCACCGCGAGATGTACCAGATAGCCGCCATAGCGGCGGTTATTCCGCCGCAGGAGCTGGGCCAGGGCCGTTAGGTAGCTCTCCTGGCTGGCGCGGCGTCGCGCCCGGATGGCCCGGAGATACTCCAGCAGCGTGACCAGCGTCGTGAACACCACCACGGCGAAGGCGACGGCCGCCAGGGGTTCCCTCAGCCAGAGCAGCAGCGCGCCGGCCGCGAGCAGCCCGGCCAGCAGCGGCCAGCGCAGGTTCCGCAGGAGCAGCCGGAGATCGGTTCGCCGCCAGGCCAGCATCGGCCCGATCCCCATGAGCACCAGGAGGACGAGCAGCAGCGGGCCGTTCACCTGATTGTAGAACGGCGGCCCGACGGTCAGCTTGGTGCTCCAGAACAGCTCGCTGAAGAGCGGGAACACTGTGCCCCAGAAGGTCGCGAAGGCGAGCGCGGCGAAGAGCAGGTTATTGAGCAGGAACCCAGACTCGCGCGAGGTCATCGACTCGATGGCCCGGTCGCTCTGCAGCGCTGGCAGCCGGTAGATAAGCAGTCCGATACCGACAATGGCGACCGCAGCCAGATAAAGGAGGAACCACGGACCGACCTTGGACACTGCGAAGGCGTGTACCGAGGACAGGAGCCCGCTACGCACCACGAACGTTCCGAAGACCGAGAGGATAAACGAGGCCAGAAGGAGCGAGAGGTTCCATACTTTGAGCATGCCTCGCCGCTCCTGCACGATGACCGAATGAAGAAAGGCGGTCGAGGTCAGCCAGGGCAACAGCGCCACGTTCTCGACCGGATCCCAGCCCCAGTATCCGCCCCAGCCGAGGACGTGATAGGCCCACCAGGCCCCGGCCAGCAATCCGCAGCCGAGCACGCCCCAGGCAACGAGCGTCCAGCGACGAATGGACCGTAGCCACTCGGCTCCCAATCGGCCGGTGATCAGTGCAGCCATCGCGAAGGCGAACGGCACGGTGAAGCTGGCGTAGCCGGCCAGCAGAAGTGGCGGGTGCGCCATCATCCCAGGGTCACGCAGGAGCGGGTTCAGCCCGGCGCCGTCGATCGGCGTGACCGGCAGCAGCTCGAACGGGCTCGCGACGAAGGTGAGGATGAATAGGAGCAGCGCCATCACCGAGAGGATGGTTGCGGTCACGTACGGGATCAGCGCCCGGTCGCTCCGGCGATGGACGTAGAGCGCCAGCGACCCGAGGATGCCGACGATCATGACCCAATAGAGCAGGCTGCCCTCCTGCCCCCCGTAGAAAGCGGCGAGTACGTAGTGGGTCGGCATGTCGCGGCTCGAGCGGCCAGCAACGTAGGCCAGCCGGAAGTCATGGGTGAGAAACGCGCTCACGAGAGCGATCACGGCGGTCACGACCAGGAGCGTCACGCCCCAGGTCGCACGGATCGCGCTGGTCACCAGCTCCGGGACGCGACGCCGCGCCCCCAGGAGGCTAGCCGCGAGCCCGTACACGGCCAGCATGAGCGCGATGATTAGAGCGCCCGAGCCCAGTTCTGCCACTGGCTCTCTCCCTTGAGCTACTGCCCCGGCGTCGACTCGAAGCGAGAGGGGCACTGCGTCAACAAGGTGTCGGCGGTGATCGGCTGGCTCGCGCGAAACGTCCCTTCGACGATCACATGACGCCCATCGGCGAAGATGTCAGGCAACACGCCCTCGTAGACGACGGAGAGCCGGCTCGTGCCGTCGGTGATCTCGAAGTGGATCGGCTCGCCGGGGCCGCCTATCCTGATCGAGCCAGGAACCACGTCTCCTCCGACCCGCACTCGCTTCCCCTCGACCTCCGCGGCCCGCTGCTTGAGCTCGCTCACCGTGACGAAGTAGGAGGCAGCGGTACTCTGGAGCCCGGTGTACATCAGATAGCCGACCGCGCCGGCGATCGCCAGCGCCGCCACCAGAAGCCGCAAGTCGAACCAGCGCCGCCGGCTCTTCTCCACCGGCTGTGCCAAGGCTGTCCCGCTCAACTCGTCTCCCCTCTCATGCCGTGCACCTCAGCGGAAACCGGCGCCCGAATCAGGCGGATAGAGCACCGAGAGCAGCACCCCAAGCACATAGGCAACCGTGCCGAGGACCAGGATCACCCACCCGGAGCCGAACGCCCATCGCGCCCTGCGAGCCCTGCCAGCCCGCCGCGGGCGAACCGACCAGGCCAGCCACAACGCCAGCCCACCAGCCACCACCTTCACCGCCAGCAGCGCCACGTAGCCCCCCGTCCCCCGCCCATCCGACAGCCGGTCGAACATGAGCGCCACGCCTGAGCCTACCAGCAACGCCGTCGCCGCCATCGACCACCGGCGGAACCCTTCCTGCGCTCGTTGGGCCACCTCCAGCGCCTGCGGTCCGGATCCCCGGCGCAGCGGTCGGACCGCGAGCATGTAGTACAGCCCGCCGCCCAGCCAGATCACCGCCGCGACAGCGTGCACCACCCGCAGGACGATCCGCGCGATTACCGCAACCTCCACCGTTCGCTCGCATCGCTCTCACCGGTACCATCCACCGCGCTCCGATCGCGACGGCCACCCGCGTCGGCAGCCAGCGATCGAGCCCCGGGGCACACCGCCACTGGAGCGCTTCGCCCCGAGGGTCACAGGCCGCCCCCGAGTTCGCGCACGATCGCTTCCAGGTGGTCTACCGACTCGACCGGACCGGTGTACTTGCCCAGCAGCCGGCCATCGGGCCCGATGACGTAGGTCTCCGGCACCCCAGACACGCCGTACTCGATGGAGACGCTCCCTTCGACATCCAGCGCGTTGGGGTAGGTCAGGCCAAACTCGGCGAGAAAGGCGCGCGCGTCGGGTTCCTTGTCCCAGACATCGATTCCGAGCAAGACGACGTCGCCTCCGGCATGACGCGCGGCGAACTGCTGGAGGATCGGCGCTTCCTCCCGGCAAGGGGGGCACCAGGACGCCCAGAAGTTGATGACCACCGTCTTGCCCCGATACTGAGCGAGAGACATCGATTGGCCATCGAACGTCGCCAGCGTGAAGGCGGTGGCCGGCCGCGGCTCGAAGCGGATCAGCTTGCCAGCGGTATTGACCCGCCCGCCGACCCCCAGTTCGGAGGAGGCGCGCGGTGAGGCGACGGCATAGGTCAGAATCCCGAGAAGGGCCAGCACCGCGGCGCTCACGATGAGGGGAAGTATCCGGCTGCGCACGCCCGGCACCGCCAGCGACTCCACGCTCGCTCCTCCAATCGCCGGCTCAGCCACGCGGCCCGTGGCCCGTGCGTGGCTTTCCAAGTATTCATCACCAGGCCACGCCCGCAAAGTCGGGAAAATCACCACGCCGGGACGCGCCCTGCGCCCGGTCCTTAGCCCTCGTATGAAATGTCTGCTCCCAGGGCTCGGAACTTCCCCACGATGTCCTCGTAGCCCCGCCGCAGGTGGTGAGCGTCGAGGATCCGCGTCTCCCCCTCCGCGACCAGCCCAGCGAGCACCAGGCAAGCGCCGCTCCGAATGTCGAGGGCACGCACT
This sequence comes from bacterium HR26, assembly GCA_002898875.1. Taxonomy (GTDB): domain Bacteria; phylum Chloroflexota; class Chloroflexia; order Thermomicrobiales; family Thermomicrobiaceae; genus Thermalbibacter. The sequence continues at coordinate 14,538 of BEIC01000026.1, read as the reverse complement.
TCGGCACCGTGGAGCCGCGAGGGGCCGTAGATGAGCGCCTCCTGCTTGTCCACGACCTCGATCTGCGCGCCCATCTTGATCAGCTCACCGGCATAGCGCAAGCGATCGTTGAACACCCGCTCGAAGATGCGGCTGCGGCCGTGCGCCTGCGTCATCAGCACGGCGAAGGCCGCCTGGAGGTCGGTCGGGAAGCCGGGGAACGGCAGCGCCTGGATCTCGGTCGCGACCAGCCGCTCCGGCCCGCGCACCAGCATCGAGTGCTCGCTCCACCAGACCTCGGCTCCCGCCTCGCGCAGCTTGTAGGTGAGCGGCAACATGTCGGGCTCAGAGACGTGATCGAGGATTACTTCCCCGCGGGTGATCGCCGCTCCGATGGCGAGCGTGCCCGCCTCCAGGCGATCCGGGAGGATGGACGCTCGGTAGCCGCGCAGACGATCGACCCCTTGTACCCGGATCTTCGGCGTCCCCACACCGGTGATGCGCGCTCCCATGTCGGCCAGGATCGCGCCGAGGTTGACGATCTCGGGCTCTGCTGCCGCGTTGACGATGGTGGTGGAGCCTTGCGCCAGGGTGGCCGCCATGAGGACATTATAGGTGCCGGTGTTGCTCGGGTAGTCCATGTAGATCTCGGCCCCGCGCAGGCGGCCAGCGCGCATGTCGTAGCCGTCTTCCCGTTCTTCGATCGTCGCCCCCATCTTGCGGAACCCGCGCAGGTCGACGTCGACCGGCCGGGTGCCGAGTTGGCAGCCCCCGGGCGGTGAGGAGCGGGCTCGCCCGAAGCGCGCGAGAAGCGGGCCGGTCACCAGGAAGGACGCGCGCATGCGGGCCACCAGGTGCGCGGGCGCCTCGAACTCGCGGATGTCGGCGGCACAGATGCGCACCCGGTGATTCTCCTGATCGAACTCCACCTCGGCACCCAGCCAGCGGAGGAGCTCGATCATCACCAGCACATCCTCGAGCACCGGCACGTTCTCGAGGATGCACTCCTCTTCGGTGAGCAGCGCGGCCGCCATCGCCGGCAACGCAGCGTTCTTCGCCCCGTCGACGGAGACTCTCCCGACCAGACGGTGCCCGCCCCGAACGACGATCGTCTGCGCTGCGGTCGTGACAACCACGCCTCACTCCTCTCTCAGCCGGCAGAGAACCGCCAGGCTGGTCTATCCCTGGCCTTCCATCGGCCCGGAGGCACCCGAGCCCATGCCCTGCCGCGCCCGGCGCTTGCGCGCCACCTGGAGTCGGACCAGCGAGCGCCGGAAGGCCGCCTCGGCCCGGGCCCGGTCGATCTCGGTCGCCCGCCCCTGTAGGCGCGCCTGCGCCCGCTGGCGTGCCTCTTCGGCACGCGCGAGGTCGATCTCCTCAGCCCGCTCCGCCGTGTCAGCCAGCACGCGCACCACGTTGTTGGCGACCTCGATGAAGCCGCCGAACACCGCCAGCGCCTGCTCGTCGTTCCCCTTGCGGATACGCATCTCACCCATCGACAGCAGCGAGATGAGCGGTGCGTGCCGGGGCAAGATACCGAGCGCGCCCTCAGCGCCGGGCGCCACGACCATGTCGACGTCGTCGGCCTGGTAGACGACGCGCTCGCCGGTGATGACTTCCACCTTCAACTTCGCCATGTGCCCTGCTCCGGACCGGCGTCAAGCCTGCCGGGCCATCTCCTCGGCACGCTCGACCGCCTCGTCGATCGTCCCCACCATGTAGAATGCCTGCTCGGGCAGCGAGTCGTGCTTGCCCTCCAGGATCTCCTTGAAGCCGCGCACCGTCTCGTGGCGCGGCACGTACCGCCCCGGCCGCCCGGTGAACGCCTCGGCGACGAACATCGGTTGGGAGAGGAAGCGCTGGATCTTGCGCGCCCGCGCCACCGTCAGCTTGTCCTCCTCGCTCAGCTCCTCGACGCCGAGGATGGCGATGATGTCTTGCAGGTCGCGGTAGCGCTGGAGCACGCGCTGCACCTCTCGCGCCACCTCGTAGTGCTCCTGGCCGACGATGTTCGGGTCCAGGATGCGCGAGGTCGAGGCCAGCGGGTCGACAGCCGGGTAGAGCCCCTGCTCGGCGATTGAGCGCTCCAGCGCGATGGTGGCATCGAGGTGCGCGAAGGTCGTCGCCGGCGCCGGGTCGGTGTAGTCGTCCGCCGGGACGTAGATCGCCTGCACCGAGGTGATCGAGCCTCGCTTAGTCGAGGTGATGCGCTCCTGGAGCTGGCCCATGTCGGTGCCCAGCGTCGGCTGGTAGCCCACCGCGCTCGGCATCCGCCCCAGAAGCACCGAGACCTCGGAGCCGGCCTGCACGAAGCGGAAGATGTTGTCGATGAAGAGCAGAACGTCGCGGCCCTCGTCCCGGAAGTACTCGGCCATCGTCAGACCGGTCAGGCCGACGCGGAGCCGGGCGCCGGGCGGCTCGTTCATCTGCCCGAACACGAGCACCGTCTTGTCAATGACTCCCGACTCGCGCATCTCGCCCCAAAGCTGGGTACCCTCGCGCGTCCGCTCGCCGACGCCGCAGAAGACCGAGTAGCCACCGTGCTCGGCCGCGATGTTGCGGATCAGCTCCATAATGATGACCGTCTTGCCCACGCCAGCGCCGCCGAACACGCCGGTTTTCCCACCCTTGGTGAAGGGCGCCACCAGGTCGATCACCTTCAACCCGGTCTCGAAGACCTCGACCTGGGTGGACTGCTCCTCGAAGGATGGTGCCGGCCGGTGGATCGGGTAGCGCAGGGTGTCCTCCGGGACCGGCCCCTGCTCATCGATCGGCTGACCGACCACGTTGAAGATGCGGCCCAGTGTCGGCGGCCCCACCGGGACCTTGATCGGCTCGCCGGTATCGATGACCGGCATGCCTCGCCGCAAGCCGTCCGTCGTCGACATCGCGACGGTACGGACCCAATCGTTGCCCAGGTGCTGCTGCACCTCGAGGACCAGGGGCTCTTGCCCCTCACGCTCAACCAGCAGAGCGTTGTAGATCTCGGGGAGCTGGTCGGGTGGGAACTCCACGTCCACCACGACGCCCTGGATCTGGACAATCTTCCCGGTTGCGACTGCAACTGCCATCGGTTCGCTGCCTCTCCGAACGGTCACACATCCCTCGTCGTCTCTCGACCCTAGGCCTGGATCGAGCCCAGCGCGTTAGCGCCCGCGGCGATCTCGCTCACTTCCCGAGTGATCTGTGCCTGGCGTGCCTTGTTGTAGGTCAAGGTGAGCTCATCGACCAGGTCGAGCGCGTTCTGCGTAGCGTTTCGCATTGCCACCATGCGGGCGCTGTGCTCGCTCGCCACCGCCTCGAGCAGTGCCCGGTAGAGCTGGACTTCGATGAAGCGCGGGAGAAGCGCCTGGAGCACCGCGGCCGGATTGGGCTCGAAGATGTAGTCGGCGATCTCCCCCACCCCCTCAGGCGGCTCGATCGGCAGGAGCTGGAGGACCCGCGGCTCCTGCCGCAGGGTGTTGATGAAGTGCGTGTAGATCACGAAGACCGCGTCGACCTTCTCGTTGATGAAGTCCGTGGTGGCGATCTCCGCGATCGGGCGGATCGCCTCGATCGATGGGCGGTCTGAGATCCTCGTGAACTCGGCTACCAGCGGCCATCCGTAGCGCACGAGCCAGTCCCGGCCCTTCCGGCCCACGGCGACGATGTCGAAGTCCTCGATCCGCTCTGGGCGCTCGTGCGTCATGAACTCGACCGCCCGACGGATCAGGTTGGTGTTCAGCGCGCCGGCCAACCCGCGATCGGAGGTGATCATGATGACCTGCGAGCGACGGATTGGGCGCTTGGCCAGCAAGGGGAAGGCCCGGATCTCCTCGGTCGGGCTGGTCATCGCCGCCAGGTCGCCGATCATCAAGCGGATGCGATCGGCGTAGGGCCGGGCCGCGACCACCTGCTGCTGGGCGCGCCGCATCTTCGAGGCGGCCACCATCTCCATCGCCCGGGTGATCTGGGCCGTGTTGCGAATGCTCCGGATGCGCCGCCGGATCTCACGGGGTGTGACTGCTTGCGGCACAGCTCGCTTCCCCCCTTATCCGAACGCCTACACCAGCACCCGCTCTCGCGGCGGGGTCCAGATCGCCCGCTTGAACTCCTGCACGACCACGCGCATCTGCTCGATCAGGTCGTCTTTGAGCTCGCGCTCCTCGGCGATCCGGCGCAGGATCTCCGGGTGACTGGTGCGCAGGTAGTCGAGATACTGGCGCTCGAACTCGCGCACGTGCTCCACCAGCACATCGTCGAGGTAGCCGTTGGTCGCCACCCAGATAATCGCCACCTGCTCCTCGACCGGCATCGGCTGGTACTGCGGCTGCTTCAGCACCTCGGTCAGCCGAAGCCCACGGTCGATCTGCCGCTTGGTCGCCGGGTCGAGGTCGGAGCCGAACTGGGCGAATGCCGCCAGCTCGCGGAACTGGGCCAGCTCCAGGCGCAGCCGGCCGGCCACCTGGCGCATGGCGCGGATCTGGGCCGCGCCGCCGACTCGCGACACCGACAGGCCGACGTTGATCGCCGGCCGGATACCGGCGTAGAAGAGGTCCGGCTCGAGATAGATCTGGCCGTCGGTGATCGAGATGACGTTGGTCGGAATGTACGCTGAGACGTCGTTGGCCTGCGTCTCGACGATCGGCAGCGCGGTGAGGCTGCCGCCGCCGAGGTCGTCGCGCAGCCGGGCCGCCCGCTCGAGCAGGCGTGAGTGGAGGTAGAAGATATCGCCCGGGTAGGCCTCGCGGCCAGGCGGGCGCCGCATCAGCAGGGAGACCTGGCGGTACGCCCAGGCATGCTTGCTCAGGTCGTCGTACACGATCAGCGCGTCGCCGCCGCTCTCCATGATCTCCTCGCCCATGGCGCAGCCAGCGTACGGCGCGATGTACTGGAGCGGCGCCGGGTCCGATGCCGTCGCCGCCACCACGATGGTGTGATCCATGGCGCCCTCGCGCTCGAGGACGGCCACCGTCTGCGCCACCTGGGCCCGCTTCTGGCCGATGGCGACGTAGATGCAGATGACGCCGGTCCCCTTCTGGTTGATGATGGTGTCGAGCGCGATCGCGGTCTTCCCCGTCTGGCGGTCACCGATGATCAGCTCGCGCTGGCCGCGACCGATCGGGATCATGCTGTCGATCGCCTTCAGGCCGGTCTGAAGCGCGGTGTCGACGTTCTGGCGCTTCACCACGCCGGGCGCGATCCGCTCGATCGGCCGGTACTTGTCGGTCTGGATCGGCCCCTTGCCGTCAATCGGCTCGCCCAGCGCGTTGACGACGCGCCCGATGAGGGCCGGACCGACGGGCACCGACGCGATGCGGCCGGTCGCCCGCACCTCGGTGCCCTCCTCGATGCCGGTGTAGTCGCCCATGATGATGACGCCGACCGAGTCCTCGAGGAGGTTGAAGGCGATCCCCATGACGCCGTTCTCAAACTCGACCAGCTCGCTCGACATCACATCGCGGAGCCCGTGCACGGTCGCAATCCCATCGCCGACCTGGACGACGTGGCCGACGTTGGTGACGACCATGCGGGTGCCGTACTGCTCGATCTGCTGCTTGAGGATCTCGGTGATCTCGGTCGGTCGGACGGACATGGCTCCTCCTGATCGTTGCCTGATGCCTCGCTGACGTTCCCGCTCACGCAGCCGCCGAGCCGGTAAGCTGGCGGCGCAGCGCCTGGAGCTGGGTCCGGACGCTGGCGTCGATGACCTCGTCGCCTATTCGAATGATAATCCCTCCGATCACGTCCGGGTCCACTCGTACGCTGAGCTGCACCTCGCGACCCAGTGCCTGTCGCAGGCGCTGCTGGAGTCGCTCGACCTCCTCCGGCGCCAGCTCAACGGCCGTGATCGCCTCCGCCCGCACCACGCCCCACTCCTGCAGCACAAACTCGTGGAAGGCCTCCACGACATCTGGGAACTGGTGCAGGCGTCCCCGCTCCAGGAGCAGCGTGATCAGGTTGCGGACGTATCGCTGCTCGCCCTCTCCGGGAAAGAGCTCGTTCAGGACCTGGACCTTCGCTTCGAAAGGAATCACTGGATTGTCGAAGAACTCGACGAGCATGCCCTCCTCCAGCGCAGACCGGAAGGTTTGGAGATCGCGCTCCCACTGCTCGAGCGCATTGTGCGCCTTGGCGATCTCGAACGCGGCCTGGGCATAGCGCTTGGCGACCCCCGCGACAGCCATCGCTGCCTCACCCTCCACTGGCTACTGCGCCTTCGGCAAGCGGCCGTTCCCGACTTCGGCCAGCGTCTCCTCGATCAATGCCAGATGGCGCTTGCGGTCCAGTTCCTGCCGGATGATCTTGGTCGCGGCCGTGATCGCGAGGTCGGCGACATCGCGCCGCAGCTCGTCCCACGCCCGCTGCCGCTCGGTCTCGATCGCCTCGCGGGCCTGGGCGATGATCTGCTCCGCCTGCTCCTGTGCCTGCTCGCGGGCGCGAGCCAGGAACTGGTCGGCGCTCTCCCGCGCGCTGGCCAGGATTTTCTGCGCCTCGCGCCGGGCTTCGGCGATGATCTCCTCGTTGCGTGCCTGTGTCTCTGCCAGCTCGCGCTTCATCCGGTCGGCTGCCTCGATACCCTCCCGAATGCGCTCCTGGCGCTGGTCGATCATCCTGGTGATCGGCCCGAGCGCGAGCTTCCAGAAGATCGCGACGAAGACGATGAACGCGATGAGCTGGATAACGAGGTTGGTCCAGGTAACTCCCAGCTCGCCCATGGCTGCTCCCTTACTGCCGTCTGCGCCTCACGGTTGCTGTACTGTGCCGAGTCGACGGCCGTCTGACCGGTCGTACCCGAGCTGATCCGAAGCAGCACCTTTGCCACTAGCATAACCCGACCCGGCAGGATCGGCAGCGCCCTCGAAAGCCCGAGGCGCTGCCGGGCCGGGTCTCACACGCTCTCCAGAGCCTGGCAGGCGAGAGAGCGCCAGGCACTCTCCTACAAAACGAACGCGATGATCAGCGCCACTACGAAAGCGTAGATCGCGACGGCCTCGGCCAGAGCGGCACCGATGATCATCGTCAGCCGGACGGCGCCCTCCGCCTCCGGATTGCGCCCGATTGCGTCCATCGCGCCCCGGACCGCAAGACCGATGCCGATGCCCGGTCCGATCGCGCCCAGGCCGATAGCCAGGGCTGCCGCCATGGGAACGACCACTGCCGGATCGGTGATGTTGGAGACCACCCGCGCTTCCTCCCTTCGCCTGGAGCGACGCTCGCTCAGGCCTCGCCTCAACACGACCCATCCTGCTGTCCACAGTGGACAGCCATCCGCACTGTTATGCCGGCCGATCGCTCGCCATCCCGAGTTCCTCAGGACGAGCGATGACGGCCACTAGTGACCCGACGCCGGCGTCGGAGCGCCGGCCCTTGCCGGCTCGTGACGCTCGGCGTGCTCTCCATGCTCCTCGGCCGCCGCCAGCGTGATGTAGATCAGCGTCAGCAGAGCGAAGACCAGCGCCTGGATGAAGCCGAAGAGCACCTCAAGGTACAGGAACACGACCGGGATCAGTAGCCCGATCACCGAGACCTTGATCGCATTGGCGATACCGTACATCACGGCGAGCAGCGCCTCGCCCGCGAAGATGTTGCCGAAGAGTCGGAAGGCCAGCGAGATGATGCGCGAGAACTCGCTGATGACCTCGATCGGGAAGATGAACCACGGGTTGGCCAAGTGCTTGACCCGGCCCCATACCCCGTGCACCCGGATACCGAGGAACTGGAACGTCATATAGCTCAGCAGGGCCATCGCCAGGGTCATGTTCAGGTCGGCACTCGGCGAGCGGAAGAGCGGAACCAGGACGCGATGCGCCTCAGTCGCGGCCTCGCCGCTTGCCCCCCCGGTGGCCGCCAGCCTCGCGCTCTCGGCCGGAGTCTCGTGCCAGATCCCGATGGTGCCGACCCCCGGCAACAGGCCAGAATAGTTCGAGACGATGATGAAGATGAACAGACCGCCGATCAGGGGAAAGATGCTTCGGCCGAACCGCTTGCCGGCGGTGCTCTCCACCAGGTTGAGCATGAACTCGACGACGATCTCGAAGATCGACTGGATACGGCCGGGAATGAGCGTCGCTGAGCGCGCGATGAACGCGCCGGCGATGATCAGAAATCCCATGACCAGCAGCATGGTGAGGAACGAGTTGGTGATGTTGAGGACGATCCCAGTGCCAGGGATCTCCAGGTGCCACAACGTCTCCGGGGCGACTTCGATGTGAAGTTCCACGGGCGCTCCTACTCGCTACACGTTGCTCGACCGGTCAGCGCGTCTCTCGATCCTGCCGGGACACCGGCTTACGCCACCTGAGAAGGCCTTTCTCCGGCTGGTTGATGACCGCGAGCTCGTACAGCAGGTACCCAGCCGAGGCCAACCCCAGTGCCACGCCGATCAACGTCAGCAGCGGCTCGGTGCCGAGCCACTGATCGAGCAATGCACCCCCACCAATACACAGGATGAGACTGGTCACGACCGAACATCCGAGACCTGTTGCGGCCCCGACGGTCTGCCAGTCCCGTCGTGTGCCGAGTGGGCGCTTGCTCGACCCACTCACGATTGCGCATCCTATCACAAACTGCCGGGTAGCGCAACGCGTTGTCCAGGGCCGCGCCTAATCACGGGCGGGTTCGGCCACGGCCAGCGCGGTCAGCGGCAATGGGCGCTGGTCGCCCTCGCGCAGCACGTCCTTCGCGACGCCGATGAACCCATGGAACAGCGGATGGGGCCGGTTGGGCCGTGACTTGAACTCGGGATGGAACTGGACGCCGACGAACCAGGGGTGGTCGCGCAGCTCCATGATCTCCACGTATCGGCCATCCGGCGACTGGCCGCTGACGACGAAGCCGGCAGCCTCGAACCGCTCGCGATAGGCGTTGTTCACCTCCCACCGGTGCCGGTGCCGCTCGTAGACCAGTGGGGTGCCATACGCCTCCGCCGCCTTGGTGCCCGGCACCAGGGCGCACGGATAGCGGCCCAGTCGCATCGTGCCGCCCATGTCTACCCCGCGTTGGTCGGGCATCAGGTCGATCACCGGGTGCGGGCTCTCCGGATCGATCTCGGTGCTGTTGGCGCCCGCCAGTCCCAGCACGTTGCGGGCGAACTCGATGACAGCCATGTGCAGCCCGTAGCAGAGTCCGAGGTACGGGATCTCGCGCTCGCGCGCGTAGTGCGCCGCCAGGATCTTCCCTTCGACGCCGCGCGGCCCGAACCCGCCAGGGACGACGATGCCGGACACCTGCCGTAAAGCCTCCTCCAGCTCGCGCCGTGACGCGGTAGCCGAGTTCACCCAGACGATCTCGACCTGTACCCCGTGGGCCAGGCCGGCGTGCGCCAGGGCCTCGCTGACGCTCAGGTAGGCGTCGTGCAGCTCGACGTACTTGCCGACTAGTGCGATCCGCACCCGGCGGCGTGGCTCCTTCAGCCGCGCAACCAGGCAGCGCCACTCCTCGAGGTCGGGCTCGGTCTCGGGCCACTTGAAGTGCTCGGTGATGTAGCGGCCCAGGCCCGCCTCCTCCAGCATCAGCGGCACCTCGTAGATCGTCTCCGCCGTCGGCAGCAGGATGACCGCATTCTCGTCCACGTCCCCGAAGAGCGCGACCTTGGCCCGCACATCGTTGCCCACTGGGTAGTCGGTGCGGCAGATGATCACGTCGGGCTGGATGCCGATCGCCCGCAGCTCTTTGACGCTATGCTGGGTCGGCTTGGTCTTCACCTCGCCGGTGCTGCGGATGTACGGGAGGAGCGTCACGTGGATGTAGAGCACATTCCGCCGCCCCTCCTCCCGGCGCATCTGCCGGATCGCTTCCAGGAACGGCTGGCCCTCGATGTCACCGACGGTGCCGCCGACTTCCACTACAACGACGTCCGGCTGGTGCTGCTGTGCCACCAGCCGGATGCGCTCCTTGATCTCGTTGGTGATGTGCGGGATGACCTGGACGGTGCCCCCGAGGTAGTCTCCCCGGCGTTCCTTGGCAATGACGGCCGAGTAGACCTGCCCGGTCGTGACGTTGGAGGCGCGGCTCAGATTCTCATCGGTAAACCGCTCGTAGTGCCCGAGGTCGAGGTCGGTCTCGGCCCCGTCCTCGGTCACGAAGACCTCGCCGTGCTGGTACGGTGACATCGTGCCCGGATCGACGTTGAGATACGGGTCCAGCTTCATTAGGGCGACTCGCAACCCGCGGCTCTTGAGGAGCCGGCCGATGGCAGCGGTCGCGATCCCCTTCCCCACGGACGACACCACGCCACCGGTGACGAAGATGTACTTGGGCATGACCCGCACCTCCCGGTCGATCCCCGCCCACACCCAGCTACGAGCCAGGGGTCAAAACGATCACGCTCACCGTCTCTCCCAAATCAGCCTTCCTGATCGACAGCGAATCCTGTGGCATCACCTCGCTCACGCCCATCTGGCGTAAGAAGCGATCCAGCGGATCGCGCTCGTGATCGCCGCGCTCCGTGCGGTACTGGAGCGGGATCACGATGCTCGGTTCCACCTGGCCGATGATCTCCACCGCGCGCTCGGCGTCGATCGTCGGCCCACCACCCACCGGGATGAGCAGGATATCGACCATGCTGAGCTGCTCTGCCTGCTCGTCCGTCAAGACGTGGCCGATATCGCCCAGGTGACAGATCACGAGATCCTCGAGCTCGAGCAGGTAGCTCGTGTTCTTGCCCAGCCGCCGGCCACCCTCATCGTCGTGGAATGTGCGAATGCCGGTGATGAACGTGTCCTTGATCTCGTACTCGCCGGGCCCGGTGATCGCGCGAAACCCCGGCCGCACCAGATCGAGCGCGTTGTGGCCAGGATGGGGATGGCTGACCGTGACGATATCCGCCCGCTGTCGTCCCATGGTATAGCCGCTCGAGGGCGGCACCGGGTCCATGAGCACGGTGACATCGCGGCCTCGCACTCGTACGCATGCGTGGCCGAACCACTTGATCTCCGCCATCGCTCCAGATCCTATTCAGCGATTGGCTGTTGGCCTGAAAGATGGGCGTCGGGAAGCGAGGACTTCCAGCGGCCTGCCTGAGTATACCCCTGTCCGTTCACCCGTGCAAGCGTTCTAGTGCTCCGGTAGGCATGAACCGCGGCCCGCTTCAACCGACACTGACAGTCCGAGCGCGCCACGCCCCGGTTCACTCCTCGTCCTCGCGCGAATCCTCACGCTCGCTGCGTTCGAGCGCGCCCAAGACGCGACGGATGACCTCCCAGTCGAACCCACGCCGCTGGAGCGCGCCGACGAGCCGGCGACGCCGGGTCGCCGGATCCAGCCCGGCCAGGCGGGACAACTGTTTCAACGCGACCGCTCGTGCCGCGGCCTCCTCGTCGAGCTTGGCCGCCTCTACCGTCTCAGCCACAGTCTCGGGGTCGACGCCCTTCGCCCGGAGCTCGAGCTCCAGCAGCCGGCGGCCACGCGGGCCGGTCGCCTGCCGGTGCTCGACCCACAAGCGGGCAAACTCGGCATCGTCGAGGTAGCGCCAGCCGCGCAGCCGCTCGATCGCGGCCTCGATAGCGGGCTCTGCGAAGCCCTTACGGCGCAGGCGGTCGCGGATTTCACGCTCCGACCGTGGTCGGAGCGCGAGCAGGCGAAGCCCGGCCTGCACCGCCCGCTCAGCTTCGTCGGCAGCGCGCAGCGCGGCTACCTCCTCGGCGCTGAGGCTCCGCCCGACATACAGGTTGTGCTGTGCCGCCAGGACACGGCTCAGCCCGAAGGCGAACTCGCCATCGAGGTAGACCGAGATCCGTTCGGGTTCCCGTACCTGGTCCTCTAAGGCCGTGATGGTACCGCCGGATAACATGATGTCTCGCCCGCTCTTGGCAGAAGTATGCACCTGCCTGCCACTCGCTGGCATAGTTAGTCCGCTGCAGGGGGAGGCGAGAGCAGGATGACGCTCGCTCCGACAGCTCGCAGGGGACAGGCCCGGACGCCCGGCCAGCAGCTCGTCAGACTCATCACGATCTCGTTCACGCTCGGGAGTCTTGCCGGCACCCTCGCGCTCACCACCGTCGCCGTCGCGATCTACCACGATGCACGCACCGATGAGCGCACCAGATCCGACGGCATCCTGGTACTCGGGGCCGCGCAGATCAACGGTCGCCCCACCAGGGCCTTCCGTGCCCGGCTGGACCATGCCCTCGAGCTGCACCGGCAGGGATACGCGCCCATCGTTGTCCTGGTCGGCGGGACAGCCAGCCCGCTCGAGCCGACCGAAGCCGAGGTCGGCGCCGCCTACCTGGCAGAGCGGGGAATCCCCCAGTCGTCGCTGATCGTCGTCCCCGAAGGCCGCGACACCTGGCACAGCCTGGAGGCAGCCCGACCGGCGATGGTGCAGGCCGGGCTCCACCAGCTCATCGTGGTGAGCGACGGCTTTCACCTCTTCCGGGCCAAGCGGATGGTCGAAGACCTGGGCTTCCGGGCACTTGGCTCTCCGGCGCCGGACAGCCCGATCCGCCCAGGCAGCGCGATCGAGTTCAACTACATGGTTCGCGAGCTGGTGGCCTACCTGGCCTATCTGGCCGGCCTCCGCTGAGCGGCGAGATCTTCCAGGAACGCGGCTGCGATCTGCAACCCTGTCGTACCGCACCTGGGTCTCCCAGGTGGTCATCCAGCGCTCGAGCGCGAACAGCTCGATCTCCACATGGCTTCCGCATCATCGCTGCCCGGGCAGCGAACAACCCCATCCTCCGGTTCAAGCGGGCACCCCCACTGACACCATACTCCGGGGTAGGTGCGCCGGGCGCTGCTAGCCCGCGGCACAAGGAGGCCCCGGGTTGCTCCCTGCTCGCAACCCGGGGCCTCCCCGTGACCTATCCGACCACCAGGTTGACCAGCTTGCCGGGGACGTACACCGCGCGCCGCACTGACTTGCCGTCCAGGTATGGCCGGACTCGCTCGCTCGACTTGGCCAGCTCGATGGCCGCCTCCTCGCTGATGTCGGCCGGGACCAGGATGCGGTCGCGCACGCGGCCGTTGACCTGCACCACCAGCTCGATCATTTCCTCGCTGGCCAGCTCGGGATCGAAGACCGGCCAGGCCTGCTGGTGCACGCTGTAGGGCTTGCCCAGGCGCTCCCACAGCTCCTCGGCGATATGCGGCGCGCCCGGCGCTAGCAGCAGCACCAGCGTCTCGATCGCCTCCCGCCAGGCCGGCGTCCGGGTCGTCGCGGAGTCCTTCAGCCGGAACAGCTCGTTGACGAACTCCATCATCCGGGCGATGGCCGTGTTGAAGCCGAAGTGCTCGAAATCCTCGGTCACGGCCTTGATCGTCCGGTGCATGAACCGGCGCAGCCTGGTCGCCTCCTCGTCGTCCGGGCGATCCTGCGGCACCTCCGCCGTCTCGGTCACGACCGTCCAGACCCGGTTTAGGAAGCGCTGGATCCCAGTGACACCGCGCGAGCTCCACGGCCCGCCCTGCTCCCAGGGGCCAACGAACATCAGGTATAGCCGCACGGTGTCGGCCCCCATCTGGGCCACCAGCTCGTCCGGGTCCACGACGTTCCCGCGGCTCTTGGACATCTTCTCGCCGTCCTCGCCCAGGATCACGCCGTGGTTGAACAGCCGCAGGAAAGGCTCGCGGTGGTTCACCAGCCCCAGGTCGGCCAGCGCCTTGGTCCAGAAGCGCGAGTACAGCAGGTGCAGGATGGCGTGCTCGATCCCGCCGGTGTACTGGTCGACCGGCGTCCAGTACTCGACCTTGGCGCGGTCGAACGGCTGCTCCTGGTCGTGCGGGCTCAGGTAGCGGTACCAGTACCAGGACGAATCGACGAAGGTATCCATCGTGTCGGTCTCGCGCCGGGCCGGGCCACCGCACTGCGGGCAGGTGGTGTTGACGAACGCCTCGTGGGTAATCAGCGGCGACTGGCCGGTCGGCATGAACTCGGCATCCTCCGGCAGCACCACCGGCAACTGGTCCTCCGGTACCGGCACCATGCCGCAGCGGTCGCAGTAGATGATCGGGATGGGCGTGCCCCAGTAGCGCTGGCGCGAGATCAGCCAGTCGCGCAGGCGGTAGGTCACCTCTCGCTTGCCCAGGCCCTGCTCCTCCAGCCAGCGGATCGTGCGCGCGATCGCCTCCTCGCCTGGCGTGCCGGTCAGCGGTCCGGAGTTGATCATCCGGCCGCAGCTATCGTGGAACAGGACATCCCGGTAGAACTCGACGCCCCACAGCATCTCGGCGATCGTCCGCGCCGATCGGACGCCTGGCTCCCGCTCCTGGCAGCGCGCCAGGGCGCGCCGCTCGTCGGCCAGCGTGGCAATATCGATCACCTCGCCATCGGCGAAAATGATCTGCCAGCCGCTGCCGCCGACGACCTCGGTCCAAGAGCCGGGCTGCAGATGCGCCTGCACCAGCGCGATGTAGCGCTGCCGGTCGTGGTCATCCAGCGTGACGTACAGGCTGCCCTCGCGCTCCTCGAACGCGAACCCGGCCTCCCGCAGCGCCGCCGGCAGGCTCTCACGATAGGTCCCGCGCAGCATCAGGCTTCGGGCCTGCTCGCCCGGCCCGGCGATCACCGGGATGACCGGCAGGCCGAACTTCAGCGCGAACTCGAAGTCGCGCTGGTCGTGCGCCGGCACCGCCATGATC
>BEIC01000025.1 GCA_002898875.1 bacterium HR26 | reverse complement strand
GCGCGCGGCCGGCCTTCAGGTCATCGATGGGCCGTACGCCGACTTCCGGGATCTGGAGGGGCTGCGTGCCGCCTGCCTGCGGGCGCGAGCGCTGGGCTATGACGGCAAGTGGTGCATTCACCCTGCCCAGATCCCGATAGTGAATGACGTGTTTACCCCTACGCCCGAAGAGGTGCGCTGGGCTCGGGAGCTCCTGGCGGTGTACGAGCGGGCTCGCGCCGGCGGACGTGGCGCACTGGCGATCGGCTCCACGATGGTCGACGCCGCGAGCATCCGCGTAGCCGAGCGCACGATGGCCCGGGCGCGGGTCGCCGGGCTCATCAGCTAGACGGAGCTGTGGCGCCTGCTCATCGGCACGGCTTGCTTTGTCCCTTCAGCGAGATCGTGCTACGGTTGCAGCAGTGCCCGTGAGCGAGGAGCGAGCCGCAACGGAGGGCTGCCGTGCCGCTCGACATCAGGCTAGGGTTGCTGATCGTCCTGTGTGTCATCATGCTGCTGACGATCGAAGTCACTGAGGACTACGTCGAGCAGGATTGGCCGCGGCTGCGCCGCCCGCCGAACGGCTGGAGCCACGCCGAGGTGCTCCGCATGTTCTGGACCGGTGTGGGGCTGCTGGTCTTCCCCGGACTGGTCCTGGTGATCCTTAACCTGGCGCTGCTGATCGCGCAGGATCTGCCGCAGACGCCGGTGCAGGTACTCGGAGGGTTCCTGGTGTTGCTCGGCTGGGCGATCTTCGTGGTCGTGGTGAGTCAGTTCGGTGACCTCAGCGCCTACATCGAAGATCTCGGGCCGGTGGTGCCGCTTGCCGTGGCAGCGCTGTTGCTGATGGGCGATCTGCTGCTCTTCATCGAGCTGCTGGGCCTGATCCCAAACGACCTGCGAGCGCTCCTGCCATAGCATCGGCTGTTCCGGCTATGAGCGCGTGGTGCCCGGTGTTCCCCCGCCGTTACTGCCTGGCCACGAGGTGGTGAACGATCCAGGCGACAGCACGGAGTCAGGGACCGGTGCCGGTTCGAGGTAGTACGTGAGGCTCTGGAGCGCGCTGGTCGGGTCGATCTCGCGCATCCAGATGCCAGGGGGCAGCCGGAGGATGACCGGAGCGTAGTTGAGGATGGCGCGCACCCCACCGGCGATCAGTTGATCGGCCACCTGCTGTGCCGCGTCGGCTGGAACCGCGATGATCCCGATCTTGATGCCCGACTCCCGGACAACCGATTCGATCTGGTAGTCGGGCAGTACGACGACCCCGTTGACGACCTGCCCGATGTGGTCGGGGTTATGGTCGAAGATCGCGGCGATTCGGAACCCGTCCTCCTCGAAGCCCCGGTAGTGGGCGATCGCTTGGCCAAGGCGCCCGAAGCCGACGAGTGCGACGTCCCACGTCCGATCGAGGTGGAGGATGCGAGTGATCTCCTCGATCAGGTGCCGGACGTCGTAGCCCTTGCCCTGCTTGCCGAAGCGGCCGAAGAACGAGAGATCGCGACGGATCTGAGCTGCCGTGACGCCGAGATGGGTCGCCAGCTCCTCGGACGAGACGTTGTCGACCCCGGCAACAGCGAGCCGTCTCAGCGTTCGGACGTAGATCGGCAGCCGGCGGATGACGATGTCGGGGATTGCGCCATTCCTCACCGAATCAACTCCGCGTTGAGTATGGAATGCCAGGTACGGCACAGGTGACGAGCCATAGCCCGGCCAGCCAATCCGCACAAACGCTGAAGCTTCGGCGCAATGCTACCACTCGCGCCGATCAGCGTCAACGTGGCCGGAAGCTAGCGATCCTGTCTAGCCATGATAGCGGTTGGCGATGGGCAGGCGCCGGTCACGGCCGAAGGCTCGGGGCGTGAGCTTGATGCCCGGTGGGGCCTGCCGGCGCTTGTACTCCGCGCGGTCGACCATGCGGATCACGCGCTCGATGATCGCCGGGTCGAACCCCTCGCGCACCAGATCCTCCACGCTCGCGTCGCGCTCGACATAGCGCTCGAGCAGCGGGTCGAGGATCTCGAACGGCGGCAGCGTGTCGACATCCTTCTGGTTGGGGCGCAGCTCGGCCGAGGGCGGCTTCGTGAAGACGCGCTCCGGGATCACTGGCGAGATACTGTTACGATAGCGCGCCAGCTCGTAGACCAGCAGCTTCGGCACGTCCTTCAGCACCGCGAACCCGCCGGCCATATCGCCGTAGAGCGTGGCGTAGCCGCACGCCATCTCCGATTTGTTCCCAGTTGTCAGGACGATCGGCCCGAAGCGGTTGGAATAAGTCATCAGGATTGTGCCGCGGATGCGCGCTTGCAAGTTCTCGTCTGCGACGTCGGGTTGCTCCGGCTGATTGCCGAGCGGCGCCAGGATCTGCCGGAACGCCTGGTGCACCGGCTCAATCGGCACAACGAGGAAGCGAATTCCCAGCGCCGACGCGACCTGCTGAGCATCCTCCAGGCTGGCGCGCGACGTGTAACGGCTGGGCATGGCCAGCCCGGTGACGTTCTCCGGCCCCAGCGCATCGGCCGCAATGCAGGCGGTCAACGAGGAGTCGATACCGCCAGACAGTCCGATCACCGCTGTCCGGAAGCCAGTCTTGCGCACGTAGTCCCGCACGCCGGTGACCAGTGCGGCATAGATCTCGGCCGGTCCGTCGAGCGGCACTCGCGGGCGGCGCAGCTCGTCCGGGATGGGCGGCATCGCCTGCTCGGGGAGCGGCAGCCTGACCTCGCGATCGTGCACTGTGATAGTCGTCGTGTCGTCGCTGGTCGCCAGCCAGCGACGGCGAGGGTCGTGGAGCCAGCTCGAGAGCACAGCGTCCACAGCGATATCGACTACCAGGAGATCTTCCTCGAAAGACGCCGCGCGGGCCAGCACCTCACCATCGGGGCCGAGCACGAGGCTATTGCCGTCGAAGACCAGCTCGTCCTGTCCACCCACCATGTTGACATAGGCTAGGTAGCAGCCGGCGTCGCTGGCGCGTGTTTGGAGCATGGTCTGGCGCTGCATCCACTTGCCCCGGTGATAGGGGGAGCCGTTGATGTTGATGATGAGATCGATCCCGGTTGCGGCCAGGCTGCTGGCCGGCCCGACCGGATACCAGATGTCCTCGCAGATCGTCACGCCGAAACGCAGTGAACCCCACAGGAAGCGATAAGTGAAGTCGCCCCGGGCGAAGTACCGGTCCTCATCGAAGACGCCATAGGTGGGGAGATGGTGCTTGGGAACAACCGCGACGAGCTCGCCTCCGGCGAGTACCGCCGCGCCGTTGTAGAGCACGCCATTGTCCACCCACGGGATGCCCACCACCAGGACGATCTCCGGCGCGACGTCCAGCAGGTCGAGGAGCGCATTGCGCGCAGCTTCGATGAAGCTCACCTTCAGCAGGAGATCCTCCGGTGGGTAGCCGGTGATCGCCAGCTCGGGAAAGGCGACGATGGAGGCGCCGGCCTGGCGAGCGCAGAGCGTGGCCTGCCGGATGCGATCGACGTTACCGTCCAGGTCGCCGACCGTGGGATCGATCTGGGCGAGTGCGATCCGCCACACATCGATATTGCTCGGTGTCATGCCCGGGTTCCTCCTGCTGTTCGCTCCCCAATCCAGCAGAGTTTAGCAAGGAGCGGGCATGGTTGGCCCCTTGGTGTGGGAGATGCCAATGCTCCTTGCCCAGGTATCTTGGAGCTTGCAACGGCGCAGGTCCCGGCCTGGCCGGAGAGCACGATGGGAGCCAGCGGGGCGGCTTGGCTGCAGGGGAGGGAGAACGCCACGGGCGAGCCCTGCTGCGCCGGGATCGACATGGGTATGACACCGGTGGACATCACGGGGAAGCCGCGCGGGGACACCGGCGCATGCCGTCCTATGTGGCAGTGATCGCCGGGCTGTTGGACTCAGGCGCTGCCGTCGGATGCAGCCGCGGGTGCGGCCGCGGTCTCGCGGCGGACGTCGTAGACGTCGCGGACGCCTTCCAGCTTCTGCAGCACCCGGCTAAGCTGCTGGACGTTGGCGACCTCGAGCGTCATCAGGATCGTGACCGTCCGGTCCGGGTGGACGTTGGTCATCACCGAGAGGGCGTTCACCCCCTCGTCGGCGACCAGCGTCGTCACGTCGCGCAGCAGGCCGACCCGGTCCCAGCCCTCGATGCGGATGGTCACCGGGTAGCGCTGGGGAGTCTCGCCCCAGGTGACCTGGATGATGCGCTCCGGCTCGCTCGCGTGCAGGATATTGTGGCAGTCAGCCCGGTGGACCGTCACGCCGCGGCCCCGCGTCACGTAGCCGACAATCGGGTCGCCGAAGACCGGCTTGCAGCAGTTGGCCAGGCGCGTGTAGAGATCGCCGATGCCGGTCACCCGCAGGCTGGGTGCCGGCGTCGGTGCCGTGACCGGCCCGCTGAGCGCCTTGCGGTCCTCGTGCTCAGCGATCCTCGCCGCGATCTGCTGAAGGTTCACCGCGCCGTAGCCGATTGCGGCCAGGAAATCCTCGAGCTTCTGATAGCGGGGGAAGAGCTTGAGGACGTCCTCGGGTTTAAGATCCACCCCTAGCCGGCGCAGCTCCTGCTCCAGGAGATGCCGGCCTTGAGCGATGTTCTCCTCGCGCTGCTGGCGCCTGAACCACTGGCGGATCTTCTCGCGGGCAGAGGCGGTCGTGACGTAGCCGTTGCTCGGGATAAGCCAGTCGCGGCTGGGTCCAACCCGTGACTTGGACGTCATGATCTGGACCACCTGGCCGCTCTGGAGCTTGTAGTTGAGCGGCACGATCTGCCCGTTGACCTTCGCCCCGACGCACTGGTGGCCGACCTCGGTATGGATCCGGTAGGCGAAGTCCACCGGGGTGGCTCCGGCCGGCAGCTCGATGATGTCGCCCTTGGGCGTGAAGACGTAGATCATCTCCGGAAAGATGTCGGTCTTGATCGACTCGACGAACTCCTGGGCGTCGACGATCTCGTCTCGCCACTCGAGCAGTTGCCGGAACCAGGCGATCTTCGCCTCGACCGTGGGGTCGGGCCGAGCACCCTCCTTGTAGCGCCAGTGTGCCGCGATGCCGTACTCGGCGAGCTGGTGCATCTCGTGCGTGCGGATCTGCACCTCGAGCGGGATACCCTGTGGGCCGATCACCGCAGTGTGGATCGACTGGTAGAGGTTCTCCTTCGGGGTCGCGATGTAGTCGTCGAACTCGCCGGGGATCGGGTGCCACATGCTGTGGATCACGCCCAGGGCGCCGTAGCAGTCTCTCTTCTCGTCGACGATGACTCGGATACCCAGAACATCGTAGATCTCGTCGAAGCTGCGATTCTTCTGCCGCATCTTGCGCACGATCGAGGTGATGTGTTTCTCGCGGCCGGTGACCTCGGCGCGGATGCCGGCTTCCTCCAGCGCTTGCTTGACCTGGGCGATGATCTGCTGCAAGTACTGCTCGCGGTGGTGTCCCCGCCGCGAGAGCGCCTGCTCGATGCTCTCGTAGGTCTGCGGTTCGAGGTATTTGAGCGCCAGGTCTTCCAGCTCCGCTTTGAACTGCCCAATGCCCAGCCGGTTCGCCAGCGGCGCGTAGATGTCCATCGTCTCGCGGGCGATGCGGAGCTGCTTCGACCGTGGCAGATACTCCAGTGTGCGCATGTTGTGCAGGCGGTCGGCCAGCTTGATCAGCACCACGCGCACGTCTTCGGCCATGGCCAGCAGCATCTTGCGCAGGCTCTCGGCCTGGCGGGTCTTCTCCCGCTCGGTGGGTCCGCCTTCGGAGGCCCATCGGATCTGGCTCAACTTGGTGACGCCGTCGACCAAGCGCGCGATCCGCTCGCCGAACTGTGCCCTGAGGTCGTCGATGGTGACGTCGGTGTCCTCGAGCACGTCGTGGAGGAGGGCAGCGGCGATCGTCTCCTGGTCGAGCTGAAGATTGGCGAGGATCTCGGCCACTGCCAGCGGATGGATGATGTACGGCTCGCCGGAGCGGCGGAACTTGCCAGTGTGGGCGCGCGCGGCGAACTCGTAGGCGCGGCGAACGAGCGAGAGGTCGGCTCCTGGGAGGAAATGCCGGAAGACCGGTTCTACCTCCACCCACGGTGGCGCGCTCGCTACCGTCGTGGTGGATACGTCCGTCTCTGCGTTCGCCGGAACGTCCGCCGGCGATTCCTGAGGCATCGGTGCCGACATGTTCTTGGAGCCCTGCATTGCGTCGATGTGAGTGGCAGGCCGCAACAGGCCGATCGGAGTATCCCTGTAACTATACCCGTCAGGCGCTATCGCGGTCAACTGTGTCCCTGGTCGTTACTGTTACACGGACCGTGGGCGGATCCTCGGGCACAAGACGTCGGAGGGTGAGCAGGCAATACGGCACCACATCTGAGCAAGAGTGAGATGCCGTCGAACCAACCCACTGTGGCTGTAACAGTCACCCTGGTTGCCTGGTCGGGCTCGGTCAGGTCAGAGG
This sequence comes from bacterium HR26, assembly GCA_002898875.1. Lineage (GTDB taxonomy): Bacteria > Chloroflexota > Chloroflexia > Thermomicrobiales > Thermomicrobiaceae > Thermalbibacter. The sequence goes on along the minus strand of BEIC01000025.1, from coordinate 12,874 downwards.
ATGGTTAGTGTTCGGCCGGTCGCGAGACGCGGGCGCGTCTAACAGCCTATCGCTATCCAGGTCGCGGCGCAACGGGCAGCGCCTGCGGCCCGAGGTCGGAAGGCCGCTTGGTCGCTCCGTGTTCGCTCACGCGGGCGCTCATGCTGACGCTCAGTCAGTCGCCATGCTCGCGAGCGGAGGGCGATGGGGCGGCGACTGCGGCTGCCCCAGCGAGCCCGCCCCGGTCCAGCGTCTGGGTGGCGCTATTCGCTTGCTCCACCTGGCGGAGCAGGGGGAACCTCGCCCTCCGTCATGCCCTCGGGTTGCGTCGCCGCCACCGCGGGCTGGGGACGGCGCCGGGTCAACATGACGATGCCAACCCCGATGAGCAGGGCGGCGCCGATCGCCGCCGCAGCGACGATCGGCACCAGGAATCCACCGAATGCGCCGGGCGTCTCCGAGCGAGCGGTGATCCGCATGGTGCCGCTATAGGGAAGCGTCCACTGGATGCGCCCGTCTTCCAGCAGCGTGCCGTTATGCTCCTTAACCTCACCGGGAAGCCGGGCCGTGTAGGTAATCGTGAGCATCTGGCTCATCATCTCCGTGGGAACCTGCTCGCCCGCTGCCTGGCCCGCGCTGTTGAATAAAGCGTCCGCGTCGAAGGTAAGATCCAGCGTGTAGGCGTTGCCGTCGCGCCGGAACGAGCCGCTGAAGCTCTTGGTGGGAGCGCCCTCGCCGCCGGATGAGAGGAGCTGGTTCAGTTGCGTGCCGAGGTCGGTGGCATCGTCGACCTCGGTTCGCATCAGGAACCCGGCCTCCTGCTCGGTGTTGATCTGCTCAACGGTGACACCCGGAGGCGGGGTCACCTGTGGCTGGAGTTGCTGCTCCAGGTCTTGCTCAGAAACGCCCATCGCCTGGAGTGCCTCTTTAGAGATCGTGAAGCGCAGGCTGTGCACGGCACCGCCGTCCTCGGCGAATTCGCTCTGGACATCCATCTGCATACAGGCGCTGGCTACAGCCACTAAGAGCAGCGGCGTTGCGACGAACCTGAACACACGCATGGAGAGCCGCGCGTTCATCGATGCACCTCACACTAAAAACGGTACGAACAAGCGCAGCGTAACACGCACTGTGCAACGTGAGAATAGCCTACGAGTCCTGCTCTCGTACGAAGTTCCAGTGCTCTGATCGGGCAGACGATTGGTGGCCGCCGGCACATGAGCGTGCCGCCTCGGAGCTCAGGAGCTCCGAGGCGGCCGTTATGCGTCTGACCAGCGCTGGCTGCTCGATCAACCGGTCGTCAGGGCGAGCGACTTCGCCTCGACGATCTGCCGCGCCATCGCGATGAAGTGCTCGAGCGGCATTGGGCCAAGGTTCTCATTCGTGCGCAGTCGCACCGCGACGGTGCCCGACTCGGCTTCTTTGTCGCCGACGACGAGCATGTAGGGCACCTTCTGGAGCTGCGCGTTGCGAATCTTGGCCTGCATCCGCTCGTCGCCCGCGTCGAGTTCGGCGCGCAGGCCGGCAGACTGCAGCCGCTCGACCACCTGCCCGGCGTACGGCAGGTGGCGATCGGCGATGGGGATGACTACTGCCTGCACTGGGGCCAGCCAGACCGGGAAGGCACCGGCGAAGTGTTCGATGAGGATGCCGATGAACCGCTCGAGCGAGCCGTAGATCACCCGGTGGATGACGACCGGCGTCTTCTCGGACCCGTCACGGTCGGTGTACGTGCAGTTGAACCGCCGTGGGAGCTGGAAGTCGAGCTGGATCGTGCCGGTTTGCCAGGAGCGGCCGAGCGCATCCTCCATCAGGATGTCGATCTTCGGCCCGTAGAAGGCGCCCTCGCCCTCGCCGATCAGGTAGTTGCCCGGACCGGCGTGCTTCTCCAGGATGCGCTTCAGGGCGGCCTCGGCCTTGTCCCAGGTCTCGGGGTCACCCAGGTAGCTCTCCGGCCGCGTGCCCAGGCGCAGCGTGTACTTGAGGCCGAAGATGCCATAGAAGAGATTGGCGATCTCGAGGATCCGGTCGTACTCCTCCTCGATCTGATCCTCGGTGACGAAGATGTGCGCGTCGTCTTGCTGGAACTTCCGCACTCGCAGTAAGCCGTGCAGCGTGCCGGAACGCTCGTAGCGGTGGAGGATGTCGCAGTCGGACAGGCGAAGGGGCAGGTCCCGGTAGCTGCGCTTCTTCAGGTTGTAGACCACCATTGCGTTGGGGCAATTCATGGGCTTGACCCCGTAGGTGAGGTGCTCCTCCACCGGGATGATGAACATGTTCTCCCGGTAGTGCTCCCAGTGCCCGGAGATCTCCCACAGGCTCTTCTCGTTGATCAGCGGAGCGGCGATCTCCTGGTAGCCGCGCTTCTCGTGTTCCTCCCGCCAGAAGGCCAGGAGCGTGTTGAGGATCTTCAGCCCCTTCGGCAACCAGTAGGGCATGCCGGGCGCCGTCTGGTCGAAGTGGAACAGCTCCAGCTCGCGGCCCAGACGACGGTGATCGCGACGCTCGGCTTCCTCAAGCCGGTGCAGGTACCGGTCCAGCTCCTCCTGCGTGGGGAAAGCTGTGCCGTAGATCCGCTGGAGCTGTGGCCGGCGCTCATCGCTACGCCAGTAGGCGCCAGCGATCTTGAGCAGCTTGAAGACGCCGATCTTGGACGTATTCTCGACGTGTGGCCCGCGGCAGAGGTCGACGAAACCGTCGTGCGTGTAGGTTGAGATGACCTCACCTTCGGGAAACTCGTCGATCAGCTCCAGCTTGTACGGCTGGTCCTTGAAGATTGCTCGGGCCTCCTCACGGCTGACGACGCTCCGCACGAAGGGATAGGCCGCCTCCTTGATCTCGGCCATGCGACGCTCGATCTTCTCCAGATCCTCCGGTGTCAGCGGCCGGGGCAGATCGAAGTCGTAGTAGAAGCCGTCGGCGATGGCCGGGCCGATGCCGAGCTTCGCGCCCGGGAACATCTCGAGTACCGCCTGGGCCATCACGTGCGCGCAGGAGTGCCGCATTCTAGCCAATTCGAGCTCGGCCTTGCTCTCCGCGGCGACCTGAAGATCCATATCCTCCGTAATCTGTGGCATCGCTACGCCTCCCCTGACGGGTCGTACCGGCCTCTCGAACGATCCGGGCCTGCCGCCCCGGAGGGACGACAGGCCCGGCCTGACGTGGTTCCACCCTCGTTCCGCCGCGCCGCTGCGAGCAGCGGGGCGCGGCGCTCGTTGCTGCCCGATAACGGGGGCCTCCGGGACTGGCTACTGGCTGCAGCGTTCGCCAGCCGGCTCGCGGGCGGTCTTCACCGGGTGGCATCCCAACGAGGCTTCCAGCCTGTGGCCTCGTCTCTCTGGAGGGGCCCGACCCGGCTACTCGTCCCGGTCGACGCCTTCACGCGCTGATTATCGCACATCCTGCCCGGGCATGCGGCAGCGCGCTGTGAGCCGCGTTCCCAGGCGAAAACCCGCCGGAGTCACCGGCGGGTCAGCGGCAACCGGTGGGCGGTAGTAGACTCGAACTACTGACCTCCACGATGTCAACGTGGCGCTCTAACCAACTGAGCTAACCGCCCCCGTTGCATGGTTCAGTATAGCGCCTCTCTTGGGGGTATGACAAGGGTCACGGTGGTGGGGTGAACGGTGACCCTCATGCGGGCAGCAGCGGAGCTGCTGAGCGCGAGCGCTCAACCGAGCGGGCGGAAACTCAGCAAGAGCCCGCGGCCTTCGACCACCGAACGGTGCATCCCCGGCGATTCGTCCGTACACTATGACCGGTGCGCATGAGGAGGATGGCAACCGACCCGAGGGCGTGTGCTGCATGACTACGCCGATCCGGCGCCAGTACCTGGCCATCAAGCGACAGTATCCCGACATCATCGTCTTCTTCCGGCTGGGCGACTTCTACGAGACCTTCGACGACGACGCCCGGCTGACCGCTTCGGTTCTCGACATCACGCTCACGTCGCGCGAGATGGGCCGCGGCCAGCGCGTGCCGATGGCGGGCATCCCCTGCCACGCCGCCGAGAGCTACATCGCCCGCCTGGTCGCCGCCGGGTACAAGGTCGCAGTCTGTGACCAGATTGGCGAGCCGGATGGGCGCCAGCTCGTCGAGCGCCGGGTGACCCGGGTGATCACGCCCGGTACCGTGACCGATCCCGCGATGCTCGAGGCGAGCCGCAACACCTATATCGCGGCGGCGCTGCTGGAAGGCGAGCGGGCTGGGCTGGCGGTCGCCGATCTCTCGACGGGCGAGTTCGCGACCACCGAGATCGTGGCCGAGCGGCCGGAGGAGGCAGCGGCGGCGCTGCAGCGCGAGCTGCTGCGGCTCGCTCCGGCCGAAGTGATCCGCCCTTCATACAGCCAGGAGGAGCCCAATCGCCTGGGCCAGCTTCTCCTCGAAGGCGCATACGTGACGCCGACCGACCCGGCGAGCTGGCGACTCCACACCGCCGAGCGGGCGCTCAAGGAGCACTTCGAGGTCGAGACGATCGAGGCGTTCGGCTGCGCTGGCAAGCCACTGGCGATCCGGGCGGCCGGCGCGTTGCTCCAGTACCTCAGCGAGACCCAGATGGGTAGCCTGGCCCAGATCGTCGAGCTGAGCACCTACAGCCTGGATCGCTACATGACGCTCGACGCCCAGACGCGCCGTAACCTCGAACTGACCGAGAGCAGTCGCGGTGAGCGCCGCCACTCGCTGATCGCCGTGCTCGATCAGACGCGGACGCCGATGGGCGCGCGGCTGCTGCGCCGCTGGGTCGGCCAGCCGCTGCTCGACCTCGAGGAGATCCGGGAGCGGCAACGCGGGGTTGGCACACTCGTTCGCGAGGCGCTGGCGCGGGCCCGGCTGCGGGAGCTCCTGGGCCAGGTCGCTGACCTGGAGCGGCTGATCAACCGGGTCGTCACCGGCGTGGCCGGTCCCCGGGAGCTGGCCAGCCTGGGGCGCTCGCTCGCCGCGCTGCCGGCCATCCGCGAGGTGCTGGCCCCGGCGCCGGAACTGGCGGCGCTGGTAGTCCTCCCTGAGTGCGACGATCTGGTGCGGTTGATCGACGCGGCGCTCGTCGATGACCCACCGGCAACCCTCGGCCAGGCGCCGGCTATCCGTCCCGGCTTCAGCCCTGAGCTCGATGGGCTACGCACCGCCTCGCGGGAGGCGCGCGAGTGGATCGCCGGGCTGGAGCAAGCCGAACGCGAGCGGACCGGCATCAAGTCGCTCAAAGTGGGCTACAACAAGGTCTTCGGCTACTACATCGAGGTCAGCAACGCCAACCGGTCGCTCGTCCCGCCCCATTACCAGCGCAAGCAGACGCTGGTGGGTGCCGAGCGCTACATCACGCCGGAGCTGAAGGAGTACGAGAGCCGGGTGCTCCACGCCGAGGAGCGGATCGCCGAGCTGGAGGCCGAGGTCTACCGCCGGCTGCTGGCCGAGGTGGCGGCTGCGGCCGATCGCGTGCGGCGGGTCGCCCGCCAGCTTGCCCAGCTCGACGCGCTCGCCAGCCTGGCCGAGGTGGCGGTGCGGCGCCGCTACGTCTGCCCGGAGGTGGACGAGAGCACGGTGATCGAGATCGTCGGCGGCCGGCATCCCATTGTGGAGGTCGCGCTGGATTCAGGAAGCTTCGTGCCCAACGATACCCGGCTCGACACTGAAGAGCAGCAGATTGTCATCCTGACCGGCCCGAACATGGCGGGCAAGTCCACCTACCTGCGGCAGGTCGCCCTGATCGTCCTCCTGGCGCAGATCGGCTCCTTCGTTCCGGCCGAGCGGGCGCGTATCGGGCTGGTCGATCGCATCTTCACCCGCATCGGCGCTCAGGACGACATCGCCAGCGGCCAGAGTACTTTCATGGTCGAGATGATCGAGACGGCGACTATCCTGCACCACGCGACCCGCCGCTCGCTGGTGGTGCTCGACGAGATCGGCCGAGGCACCAGCACCTACGATGGCCTGGCGATCGCCCGCGCGGTGGTCGAGCACCTGCACAACAGCAGCCGGCTGGGTTGCCGCACCCTCTTCGCGACCCACTATCACGAGTTGACTGCACTGGAGCGTGTGCTGCCGCGGGTGAAGAACTACCGGGTGGACGTGCTCGAGGAGGGAGAACGGGTGGTCTTCTTGCATCGCGTGGTTCCCGGCGGCGCCGACAAGAGCTACGGGATCCACGTGGCCCAGCTCGCCGGCCTGCCGAAGGCGGTCCTGCGGCGGGCGCGGGAGATCCTGGCCGAGCTCGAAGCCGGCAATCGCGGCGAGCGACGACGGCGGCGCGAGGCCATGGAGCGCGAGCCGGCGATGGCCGTGCAGCTCACGCTCTTCGCGCCGCCGCACCCGGTACTGGAGGACCTGAAACGGCTCGATATCGAAGCCCTTTCGCCGATTGAGGCGCTGACGACTCTCTACGAGCTGCAGCGGCGGCTGCGTGAGGACGGGTCATGAGGCAACCGTCGCCGCCTCTCGGGCCGGCTCGGGAACGCGCGAGCGCAGGGTGACCAGCGGTGCGAGCAGCAGCACCGCCATCAGCGCCGCGGCGAAGAAGATCGAGCGCGGGCCGGCCAGCTCGTAGAGCGTCGTGTACCAGAGCGGCGAGATGCCCCGCACCAGGAACTTGGCCGAGCCGAAGTAGGCCGAGACTGTGCCCCGAAGCTCGGGAACGGCGCGGATCGCGAGCGTATTCAGCGCCGCCCAGGTGCCGATGCCGAAGCCGCCGAGCAGGAAGTTGCCGACGGCGAACGCGAGCGGGGACGGCGCGAGCCCCATCAGGAGCAGCGAGAGCGCCATGCCGCCGGCCCCCAGTGCCGTTCCACGGTAGACTCCAATGCGTTCGATGATGTATCCCGCCGCTGGGCCGAGGAACAAGCCGGCCAGCCCGTTCACTGCCAGGATAGCGCCAGTGGAGCCGGTGGCTATGCCCCAGAGGTCGCGCAGCACCTCGCCGAAGAGGTACTGCGCTCCCTGCATCGCGCCGCTCGCGAGGAAGGAGAGGCTGGCCAGCAGCAGGACGGTGGTGCCGATGGCCCGGTAGATCGCCACGAGCTCGCCGCGCAGGTCAGCCTGGCGTCGCCGCGCCGGTACTCCTCGCCCGTAGCTCCGGAACCAGGCCAGGAACCAGAGCGCCAGCCCCCAGGTCAGCAGCGCCGCCAGGACGTAGTACAGCCGCCAGCCGAACGGCGCCATCAGGCCGGCGACGACCGCGCCCATCATCGTGCCGGCGACGTTGGTGCTGGAGAAGATGCCCATCGCGCGCCCGTAGCGGTGGGGCGGCAGCACGTCGCCGAGCGTGGCCATCAGGATCGGGGTCATGAAAGCGTTGGTGACGCCCTGGAGTACCTGGCCGAGGAGGAAGATCGGGAAGCTGGGTGCCAGCCCGCAGAGGAGCGTGGCGGCGCCGTAGCTGGCGAAGCCGAGCAGGATGGAGGAGCGCCGCGAGGTCAGGTCGGAGATGCTGCCGGAGACGAGCTGCACTCCGGCATAGGCGAGCATGTAGGCCGGCACCACGAGCGAGAGCGTGGCCCGGTCGACGTCGAACGTCTGCATCAGGATGTGGAAGAAGACCGGGATTCCACCGCTACCGAACGGGCCGGCCGCTGCCCCGAGGTGGAACGGGGCGAGCCGCCACTGGCTGATCCGCTCCAGGTCTGTAGACACCGCCGCTCTCCCGCTTACCGGCGGGGAGTATAGCAGCCGGTTCGCCGCAGGGCGTGCAGGCGCTTCTCATTCTCAGCGGCGTGATCGGCCCGCCGAGTGCCTGTTGTGCTAAGCGCACAAAATCCTGCACGCGCTTTGGTCGTCCGAACCTGGCCACGTGCCTCTCTGGCCAGTACAGTGCCGTCGGGTATTGACGATGGAGCCGTTGTGTTGGGGGTGTGCACAAATGAGGTCACTCGCCAATGTCGGGTGGGCGCGTCCACCGTAGCGTCGCCGCCCGTGCCGGTTGCGCGCCGATGGGTGTCGTGTGGCCGGCGCTCGGAGAGCTGCTGGGAGTGCGTGGCTGCCGCGAAGCAGCCGTAGTCGGAGGGGTGCTCGACGATGAGCGAGGGACACATCGCCTGGATGCTCGTTGCGACCGCGCTGGTCTTGCTGATGACCCCGGCTCTGGGGTTCTTCTACGGCGGACTGGTGCGCGCGAAGAACGCGCTCAACACGCTGATGATGAGCTTCGCCGCTCTCGGCTTCGTAGGCCTGGGCTGGGCGCTTCTGGGCTACTCGCTGGCGTTCACCGCAGGTACACCGCTGATCGGTGACGTCTCCCACGCGCTGCTGCGCGGGGTGGGGCTGGAGGCTCAGGGAGAGATCCCGCAGATCCTGTTCATGGCCTTCCAGGGGACGTTCGCCATCATTACCGCCGCGCTGATCTCCGGCGCGATCGTTGAGCGGATGCGCTTCGGCGCCTACCTCGCCTTCCTGACGCTGTGGGGGCTGCTCATCTACGCCCCGGTAGCGCACTGGGTTTGGGGCGGCGGCTGGCTGGCCGACCTCGGCGCGCTCGACTTCGCCGGCGGCACGGTCGTGCACATCAACGCTGGCGTGGCGGCGCTGGCCGCGGCGCTGGCTGTCAAGCAGCGCCGGGACTACGGCCGGCAGGCGATCTTGCCGCATCACATCCCGTTCACCCTGCTCGGCGCGGCGCTGCTCTGGCTGGGCTGGTTCGGCTTCAACGGCGGCAGCGCGCTGGCGGCTAACGAGTCGGCGTCGCTCGCCTTCGTCAACACGATGCTGGCTCCGATGGCGACGCTGGTCGTCTGGATGGCGCTCGATGTGCTGCGCACCGGTAAGTCGACGGCAGTCGGGGTCGCCACGGCAATCGTGGTCGGGCTGGTCGCCATCACGCCGGCGGCCGGCTTCGTGGCGCCACTCTCGGCGGTGATCCTCGGCGGCATCGCGGCGGTTCCGAGCTACTATACCCTGCTCTGGCGGGCTCGCACGCGACTTGACGACTCGCTCGACGTTTTCGCCGCCCACGGCGTGGGCGGCATGAGTGGCGCCCTGCTGACCGGCGTGCTCGCGCAGCAGTCCTGGAACGGGGTGGCCGATGGGTTGCTGTTCGGCAACCCGCGGCAGTTGTTGGTACAGGTGATCGCGGTGCTGGCTGTGATGGTCTACAGCGGAGTCGGCAGCTTCCTGATCCTGAAGCTCGTGGGCCTAGTGGCGTCGCTGCGGGTCTCGCCGGCGGTCGAGAGTGTCGGCCTGGATGTCTCCGAGCACGGCGAGGAGGCCTACGGCAGCGGCGAGGGGGCGATCCTAGTACCGTCGTCCGACCTGGTCACCGCCGGGAGCGCCGTGGCGCCGGCGCCGCGCTCGCTGCGGACCTCGGGAGGTGATGCATGAAGCTCGTCATCGCGATCATCCGCACCGAGAAGCTGAACGACGTGCTGGAGGCGCTCTTCCGGGCCGAGGTCCGCGGGCTGACCATCACCCCTGCCCGCGGGCATGGCGGCGAGACCGAGCAGGTCGAGACCTACCGGGGCACGACCATCAAGATGGAGCTCTCGCAGAAGGTACGGCTGGAGATCGGCGTGTCAGATCACTTCGTCGAGCCGACCGTCGAGGCGATCATGAGCGCGGCGCGCACCGGCGAGGTCGGCGACGGCAAGATCTTCGTGCTGCCGGTCGAGCGCGTCTACCGGATCCGCACTGGCGAGCGAGACGAGGCCGCGGTGACGCCGGTCGCCTAGAGGACAGGCTTACCCACCCACCGGCCGCCCGCGGGGGTCACCCCCGCGGGCGGTTCCTTGTAGGTGCTCTTTTCGGCCTGAACCCAGCGGCGACCCCGGTCCCGTCCCGGCGGCTAGCCGCGGCACGACGTGCTCAGTCGGCTGCCGGCGCTGCGGCCACGGCCTGGCGCGCGCGGCGCACCGGCTGCTCGGCCGGCGCCTCGATCGTCGGGTGCGGGACTACCTTCCAGAAGCGCGGCAGGTACTCATCCCACCGGGCCAGGATCTGCTGCCCGCGCCGGCTCCCCGTCCAGGCGACGTGCCGCTCGATCAGCGAGCGCAGCCGCTCGGCGTCCTCAGGCTCGGTTACGCGCTCCAGCCCGACGTACTCGGGGTTGCAGCGTGCCGGGAAGTGGTCGTACAGGTCGAGCACGTAGGCGATGCCGTTGGTCATGCCGGAGGCGAAGTTACGCCCGGTCTCACCTAGGACGACGACCGTTCCCGCGGTCATATACTCGCACCCATGGTCGCCGACGCCCTCGACGACGGCGACCGCGCCGGAGTTGCGGACCGCGAAGCGCTCCCCGGCCTGGCCGGCCACGTAAAGCTCGCCGCCGGTTGCCCCGTAGAGCACCGTGTTGCCGACGATCACGTGCGGGCGCGACTCGTCCACCGGCTCCCCGAGCGGCCGGACGATGATCTCGCCGCCGGCCATCCCCTTGCCGACGTAGTCGTTGGCCTCACCGTCGAGGATCAGCCGCAGGCCATGGGTGCACCAGGCGCCGAAGCTCTGGCCGGCCTGCCCGGTCACCTGCACCTCGATCAGCCCGGCCGGCGGCCGCTCGCGGCCGTAGCGCAGGCTGAGCGCGCCGGCCAGCCGCGCGCCGACTGCCCGGTGGTGGTTGCGCACTAGGGCCGCGATCTGCACCGGGCGGCCCTCCTCGATCGCCGGCAGGGCCTGCGCGAGGAGCTGCTCGTCGAGCGGTGGACCACTGACGTCGTCGAAGTCGTTCCGCTCCTGGAGGCAGCGCCGCGGAGCATCCGGGCCGCCCGGCACAGCCAGGATCGGCGAGAGGTCGAGCGTGGCGCCCGGCCCGTCGATGCCCTTCACCTGCTCCAGCAGCTCGACCCGGCCGATGATCTCGTCGAGCCGGCGGGCCCCGAGCTGGGCGAGGTAGTGGCGGACGTCCTCAGCGAGCTGGGTGAAGAAGTTGATCACCTGCTCGGGCGTGCCCTTGAAGCGGGCGCGCAGGTCCTCGCGCTGCGTGGCAATGCCGGTGGGGCAGCTATTCAGGTGGCACTGGCGGGCCATGTCGCAGCCGAGCGCGACCAGCGCGGCGGTGCCGAAGCCGAACTCCTCTGCGCCGAGGAGTGCGGCGATGATCACGTCGCGGGCGGTCTGCAGCCCGCCGTCGGTGCGCAGCCGCACCCGGCTGCGCAGGTCGTTGAGCACGAGTGTCTGCTGGGTCTCGGCCAGGCCCAGCTCCCAGGGTACGCCGGCGTACTTAATCGACGAGAGGGGCGAGGCGCCGGTGCCGCCGGAGTGGCCGCTGATCAGGATGTAGTCGGCATGGGCCTTGGCGACGCCAGCGGCGATCGTGCCCACCCCGGCCTCGGCCACCAGCTTGACGCCGACGCGTGCCCGCGGGTTCACCTGCTTGAGGTCGTAGATGAGCTGGGCCAGGTCTTCGATGCTGTAGATGTCGTGGTGCGGCGGCGGCGAGATCAGCGAGATGCCGGGCACGGCGTGGCGCAGCCGGGCGATCAGCGCGGTCACCTTGTGTGCCGGGAGCTGCCCGCCCTCGCCCGGCTTGGAGCCCTGGGCGATCTTGATCTCCAATTCGTCTGCCCGGGTGAGGTACTCAGTGGTCACGCCGAAGCGCGCCGAGGCCACCTGCTTGATCCGGCTGTGCGGGATGTCCGGGCCCGGCTCATAGTACCAGTCGGGGTCCTCGCCGCCCTCGCCGCTGTTGCTGCGTGCGCCGATCCGGTTCATGGCGATAGCGAGGGTGCGGAAGGCCTCGGGGCTGAGCGCGCCCAGCGACATCGCCGTGACCACGAAGCGGCGTCGGATCTCCTCGGCCGGCTCCACCTCCTCGAGCGGGATCGGCGTCGTGGGCTTGAAGACCAGCAGGTCGCGCAGGGTCGCCGGCCGGCGCTCCTCGACCAGGCGGACGAAGTTGCGATAGTGCTCCTGATCGCCGCTCTCGGCCGCCTGCTGGAGCGCCCGCACGGTGGTGGGGCTGAAGGCGTGGTATTCGCCGTCCTTGCGGAAGCGCACCAGGCCGTAGTCGGGCAGCCTTGTGGCCTCGCCGGAGTAGGCCTCGCGGTGACGCTGCAACACCCGCTCGGCGATGCCAGCGAGATCGAGCCCGGCCAGGCGGGCCGGTGTGCCGGTGAAGAAGCGTTCCACCACCTCTGGGGCCAGTCCGATAATCTCGAAGAGCTGGGCACCCTGGTAGCTGGCCAACGTGGAGATGCCCATCTTGGACATGACCTTCAATAGCCCGGCATCGAGCGACTTCTTATAGCGGGCGGCCAGCTCATCGGCGCTGAGCTCCTCGCAGCCGCGCGTGCCGGCTAAGCCGCGGGCGGCCTCCAGCGCCAGGTACGGATGGACGGCGCTGGCGCCGTAGCCGATCAGCACGGCTGCCTGGTGGACATCCCAGATATCGCCGGTATCACAGACGATGGACGCACGCATGCGCTTGCCGACGCGGATCAGGTGGTGATGTACTCCACCGACCGCCAGCGGCATCGGGATGGGCGCGTGCTCGGCGTCGACCCCCCGGTCGCTCAGGATCAGGATCGTCGCGCCGTCGTCGATCGCCCGCGCGGCCTGCTCGAGTAGCGCCTCGAGCGCGGCCGCTAGCCCGCCTGGCCCGGCGGCGATCGGAAACACGGCCGGCAGCGTGACGGGGCGTAGCTCCGGGGCGTCCAGTGCCTGGAGCGCGGCGAAGTCGGACTCGAGCAGCACCGGGCTGGGCAAGTGCAGCAGCCGGGCGTGCTCCGGCGTCTCGGCCAGCATGCTCTTGCGCGGTCCGAGGTAGACGTCGAGCGACATCACCAGCTTCTCGCGCAGCGGGTCGATCGGCGGGTTGGTAACCTGGGCGAAGCGCTGGCGGAAGAAGTGGGCCAGCGGCCGAGGGAAGCGGGAGAGCACGGCGAGCGGCGCGTCGTCGCCCATCGACCAGAGCGGCTCCTTGGCCTCGGCCGCCATGGGGTGGATCACCAGCCGCTGGTCCTCGGCGCTGAAGCCGAAGGCG
>BEIC01000024.1 GCA_002898875.1 bacterium HR26 | reverse complement strand
GCGCTCGCGCCGGCGGCCGTACACTATGGTCACGGCCTCGCCGCAGCGCGCCAGCGCTACCGCAAGCGCGCTTCCCAGCCTCCCCGGCCCGATCAGGCCCACGCGCCAGCGGGTCATCTCACGCATCGGCGGCTCCCTGCTCTGATCCGTCGCCGCGCCGGACCACCGGCAACTGCTCGCCGCACAACGATAGCTTAGCGCGCCGGGCGGGGGTGAAACTTCGTCTAAGGGCGATCAGTTTCGGGCGGCCTATCCGCTCTGAGCCAGGTCTCCTGGAGCAGGAGATGTGTTGGCCGGGGCCCTACGTAGGTCAGCCTGCCCGGACGCTGACGATGGCGTCAACGGCGGCGGGGTTTTCCAGCGCCGAGAGGTCGCCCGGATCCTGACCCAGGTAAGCGGCCCGAATCACCCGGCGCATGATCTTCGCGTTGCGCGTGCGGGGCAGATCGGGTACGAACACCACGCGCTCGGGCTGCAGCGGCCGGCCGAGCTGGCGTGCCACCGTCGCCTGGACCTCGCGGGCCAGCTCCTCGCCCGGCTTCCAGTCCGGGCGCAGCACGGCGAACACGACGATCGCCTCGCCCTTCACCGCGTCCGGCACGCCGATCGCGGCTGCCTCCTGCACTGCTGGGTGTGCCACAGCGGCCGATTCGATCTCCGCCGGGCCGACCCGCTTGCCGGCCGCCTTGATGGTGTCGTCGGACCGCCCGAGGATGTACCAGAAACCGTCCTCGTCGATCAGCGCCCAGTCGCCATGCACCCACACATTCGGCCAGCGGGACCAGTAGGTTGCCAGGTACCGCTCCGGGTCGCGCCAGAAGCCGCGCGTCATGCCGACCCAGGGGAACTTGATAACCAGCTCGCCGACCTGGCCCCGCACCGGCCGGCCGTCCTGGTCGACGACGTCGGCGGCCATGCCTGGCACCGGGCCGGTGAAGGCGCAGGGCTTGAGCGGCTCGATCGTGGTGCAGCCGACGATGCCGCCGCTGATCTCGGTGCCGCCCGAGTAGTTGATGATCGGGCAGCGTCCCTCGCCGGCCACCGCGAAGAGCCAGTGCCAGGGCGCCGGGTTCCAGGGCTCGCCGGTCGAGCCGAAGGCGCGCAGGCTCGAGCGATCGCGCGCCGTCACCCAGTGGTCGCCCTGGCTCATCAGCGCCCGCACGGCGGTGGGCGAGACGCCGAGCACGGTGACGCGGTGACGCTCGACGAGCTGCCAGAGGCGATCGGGCTGTGGCCAATCCGGTGTGCCCTCGTAGAGGACGAGCGTGGCGCCGAGGATCAGCGTGCCCTCGATCGCCCAGGGGCCCATCATCCAGCCCAGGTCGGTCAGCCAGCAGAGCCGGTCGTCCTCCTGCACGTCGAAGCAGACGGCCAAGTCGTGCGCTGCCTTGATGGGGAAGCCAGCGTGGATGTGCACGGCACCCTTGGGCCGGCCGGTGGTGCCCGAGGTGTAGATAATCATGTACGGATCGTCAGCGCCGGTCAGCTCAGTTGGAGACTCGATGGGCTCGCTGGCGACCAGCTCGTGCCACCAGTGATCGCGGCCACTCGTCCAGGGGACCTCGCTGCCGGTCCGTCGCACGACGATCACGTGCTCGACGCTGGGCGCGGCGGCCAGCGCCGCGTCGGCAGTCGCCTTCAGCGGCACGATCCGGCCACGCCGGGGGAAGCCGTCGGCCGTGATCAGCAGGCGCGCGTCGCAGTCGCGTAGCCGGGTCGCCACCGCCTCCGGCCCGTAGCCGGAGAAGATCGGGACGAAAGCGGCGCCCACCTTGCCGCAGGCCAGGGTAGCGACGGCCGTCTCCGGGAGCATCGGCAGGAAGATGCCGATCCGATCCCCGCGACCGATGCCCAGCCGGCGCAGCGCATTCGCCAGCCGGTTCGTCTCCTCTGCTAGTTCCCCGTAGGTGAGCGTGCGTGTCTCGCCACCGTCACCTTCCCAGACCAGCGCCGGCCGGTCGCGGTCGGCGCCGGCCGCGCGCTTGTCCAGCGCGTCATGGACGTAGTTGTAGCCGGCTCCGACGAACCAGCGGGCCCAGGGGAGCCCTTCGGAGAGGTCGAGTACCGCGTCATAGGGCCGGTGCCAGGTGATGCCGAGGTGCTCCACCATCGCGGCCCAGTACCACTCAGGGTCGTCGATCGCGCGGGCATGCAGTGCTGGGAGGCTCTCGATCCCCTGGGCGGCCATGAACCGGCGCAGGCGACTGCGCTCCAGGTGCTCGGATCCCGGCTCCCAGACGATTTGATTCACATGCTCAGTGGTCATGGGGCGTCTCCTCGTGCTCACCGATGCCGCCGGGCGGTAGGGGAGAGTGCGCACCTGTCGTTCGCGTCACCGGCTGGTAGCCAGGCATCAGCATGCAGGCGAACCACACCTGATCGCTACACCCTCTAGGATGGTCCGGCAACCTGCAGTCGTCAAGCCGATCGCCGGTCGCGGCAGGCATCCCGGCACCGGCTCGTCGGATCTGGTAAGCTTGCCGTGAGCGGCGGTCGCTTATCCCGGCGGCGGCGACCGCCGCTTCGCTTGAACGCCGGGATACGAGAGGCACGCGCACATTCTCGATGGTTGCACTAATGACGATGACTGAGACACGCATGCAATCCAATGGAAACCCCTTCGCTGGCCTCGGCCTGAGCGACCCGCTGCTGCGGGCGGTCAGCGAGGTCGGCTTCGAGGAGCCGATGCCGGTACAGGCTGAGGCGATCCCGATTATGCTGGCCGGGCGAGACCTGATCGCGCAGGCGCACACCGGCACCGGCAAGACGGCCGCGTTTGCGTTGCCGATCCTTCAGCGCCTCGACCCGGATGGGAAGGCACCGCAAGCACTCGTGCTGACGCCGACCCGCGAGCTGGCCGTCCAGGTGGCTCAGACCTTTCACCGGCTCGGCAAGTACCTGGATACCCGGGTGCTGGCCGTCTACGGCGGCCAGCCGATCGAGCGACAACTCCGGGCACTGCGCCATCCGGTCGACGTGGTGGTCGGCACACCCGGGCGGATCATGGATCACCTGCGCCGGGAGACCCTGCGGCTCGATCGAGTTCGCGTGGTGATTCTCGATGAAGCCGACGAGATGCTCAACATGGGCTTCATCGAGGACGTTGAGTGGATCCTGGAGCGGACACCGCGTGAGCGACAGACGGCCCTCTTCTCCGCAACCATCCCTGACCGGGTGGCCGAGCTGGCCCGGCGCTACCTGCGCGAGCCGGTGCGGATCGCCATCGAGCCCGAGCGAATGACCGTGCCGCAGACGACACAGGTTTTCTACGAGGTGGCGCCGCGAGCCAAGGTCGAGGCGCTGGCGCGCATCCTCGACCTGGAGATGCCGGCATCGGCCATCGTCTTCTGCCGCACGAAAAGCGGGGTCGATGAGCTGGCGCACGCGCTCCAGGCACTCGGCTACGCCGCCGAGGCCATCCACGGCGACATGAGCCAGGTCCAGCGCGACCGCGTCATGGCCCGCTTCCGCAGCGGCCAGGCCGAGCTGCTGATTGCGACCGACCTGGCTGCCCGCGGGCTCGATATCCCCACGGTGAGCCACGTGATCAACTACGATATCCCGTCCGACCCCGAGAGCTACGTCCACCGGATCGGCCGTACCGGGCGGGCGGGGGCGCCGGGTATGGCCATCACGCTGGTGACGCCGCGCGAGCGCTGGATGCTGCGAACCATCGAGCGGGCCATCGGGCTGCGGCTCCAGCAGCGGAGTGCACCGACACGGCAGCAGATCGCACAGCGGCAGCGCGAGCTGCTGGGCGCCTCGCTGATCGAGATGATAGAGAAGAACGACCTGGGTTGGGCGATGCGCCTGGTCGACGAGCTGGCCGCCTACCATGACCCGGCAGTGGTCGCGGCGGCGGCGGTCAAGCTCCTGGCGCAGCAGCGCAACCTCGACCCCGAGCGGGTGGAGACTCTGTTCGAGGAGGAGATGGATCAGCCTGAGCTGGGGATGACCCGGCTGGTGCTCAGCCTGGGCCGGCGGGACGGTATTCGCCCGATGGACGTGGTCGGCGCTATCGCCAACGAGGCCCGCATCCCGGGCAAGCGCATCGGCCAGATCGAAATCGGCGAGCGCCAGACGACAGTCGAGGTACCGGAGGAACTGGCCGAGCGGGTGGTCCGGGCGCTGGGCCGGACGCGCCTGCGCGGCAGGCCGGTTCGCGTGGAGACGACCCGGACGCGGGCTACCGTTCGCTGAGCCGCGTGATTGAAACTGCCGAACGTTCTGTCAGGGCTTGCCGCAACAGGCTTGATCCGGCAGAATTAAGGGAGAAGCCGGCGTCCAGCGGGCTCTTCAGGTGGGGTGTTCTCCCCGAGGGGAGAACGGGCAGAGCCACGATCACACAGCGATAACCTGAAAGCGTGAGCAGGGTCGCGTTGCGACCGGGGACTCTGCCTGCGCTGCGGCGCAAGGCTGGTAGAGCCAGAACCAGGGGGTGTACGCTATGGCCGGACATTCCAAGTGGGCACAGATCAAGCGGCAGAAGGCGGCGGCCGATTTCCGCAAGGGACAGATCTTCAGCAAGCTGGCCCGGGAGATCCAGGTGGCGGTGCGTGAGGGCGGGCCGAACCCCGAGGCGAACGTCCGGCTGCGGATGGCGATCGAGCGGGCACGGCGCGAAGGGATGCCCAAGGACACGATCGAGGGAGCGATCGCCAAGGCCAGCGGAGCGACCGGTGGTGGCGAGCAGTACGAGACGGTCGTCTACGAAGGGTATGGCCCCGGCGGCATCGCGATTATGGCCATCGCCCTCACCGACAACCGCAACCGGACGGCCTCGGAGGTGCGCCACGCGTTCACCAAGCATGGCGGATCTCTGGGCGAGTCCGGCAGCGTCGCCTGGCAGTTCGACACGGTCGGGCAGATCGTTGTGCCACTCGATGGGCGCGACGCCGATGAGGTGGCGTTGCTGGCGATCGATGCGGGCGCGCGCGACTTCGAGATCGATGATCGCACCTTGGTCATCACGACCGAGCCGGAGTTGCTGAGCGAGGTGGTCGAGAAGCTGCAGGCGGCCGGGATCCCCATCCAGCAGGCCGATATCCAGCGGGTGCCGCAGACGACGGTGGAGCTGGAGGGCAGCCAGGCGCAGACAGCGCTGAAGCTGCTGGAGGCGCTTGAGGACCTGGACGATATCCAGGAGGTCTACACCAACGCGAGCTTCCCGGCCGAGGTACGCCAGGCTGCCGTCTGAGCGAGCAAAGAGGGGTCCAGAAAGCGAGAATCGAGCGGGCCGCCGGCCCGCTCGATCGCTTAAGGTCAGTTCTCGACGACCGGATATGACCGTCTAGTCAGCTCGCCTGGCCTCCGCCCTGATTGACTCGTCCATTGCTCAGCGGCTTAAGGTGCCAGCACTGGCCCGGGCTCTCGACCTCGAGGCAGTGCCCAGCGTCTTCTGCTGTCGGGATCGCGTAGCCCAGCGCACATCGCCACACTGGCCGCTGGTTTCCCTTCAAGTAGACCGACGTGCGACGAAGCATCGGGCATCCAAAGCGGAGCTGACCATGAGGTTCAACATCCGGCGCCGCTTCCGACACCTCGGGTCGTAGCATGGCGCCTATCACTTCCTCGGCTCAGGATTGCACCCGTGCCTGCAAACTGAACAGCCTCGCGTGCGACCGGATCAACACAACAGGCCCGAAAATCGACATAATACCGCGACCCATTGCACTGATGCGGTCCCACTCGCATGCAAGTATACCGGATCGGCTCCTCAGGGAGTAGGACCATGGCCGTACCCGGGCAACGGCACCCAGATGCGAAGTGTTCGAGGTGAGAGGACGACGACTCCAAGCGAGTGGACGCTCCCGGCGGGGTTAGGCGAAGATCCGGTGGGCGGCGGCCAGGACTCGGTCGACATGGGCGCGGGTGACCGCGTAGTGCGTGGCGAAGCGGAGCCGGCGTGGCCCGAAGACCGAGCAGCGGATCCCTTCTTCTTCGAGGCGGGCCGCGACCTCCTCTGCCGTCAGTGGCGGGCGTACCTCGAAGAAGACGAGGTTGGTCTGTACCGTCTCCAGGTCGATCTCGACCGCCGGGTATTCGGCTAGCCCCTCGGCGAGCCGCCGCGCGTTCGCATGGTCCTCAGGCAGGCGGTCCACCATCTGCTCCAGCGCCACGATACCAGCGGCCGCGATCACGCCGGCCTGCCGCATCGCGCCGCCCAGTAGCTTGCGCTTCTGGCGTGCCCGCTCGATCACCTCGGCCGGACCGCAGACGACGGAGCCGACCGGAGCCGCCAGGCCCTTGGAGAGGCAGAACGTGACGGTGTCGACGTCGGCCGCCAGGTCTGCTGCCAGGACCCTGAGTGCGGCTGCGGCGTTGAAGATGCGGGAGCCGTCGAGGTGAACCGGGATGCCGTGCCGGTGCGCCACCGCGCACAGCTCGGCCGTCTGCTGCGGGGTAAGGACGGTGCCACCGCAGAGGTTGTGCGTGTTCTCCAGCATCAGCAGGCCGGTCCGGGCGCAGTGGATGTCGAGCGGGTTGATCGCCTCCTCCACGGCGGCCGGATCGAGCATGCCGAAGCGGTCGTTGGGTACGGTGCGGAAGGGGTGGCCGCCGATTACGGCGGCTCCGCCGGCCTCGGACAGGTACGCGTGCGACTTGTCGCCCAGGATGATCTCAGTCCCGTACTCGGCCAGGGCCAGCACGCTCACCAGGTTGCCCATGGTGCCGCTGGGTACGAAGAGGCCAGCCTCCTTGCCCATGCGCTCGGCCGAGAGCTCCTCTAGCCGGATGACGGTTGGGTCCTCGTGACTGTTATCGTCACCAACCTCGGCCTCGGCCATCGCCCGGCGCATCGCCGGGGTGGGCGGCGTGGCCCAATCGCCCCGCAGATCGATAATCTCCGGCATCGGGCTTTCTCCTCGTCGAGCCGGCTCCGTGTTGCCAGCGGCCTCGCGGCATCGGCCTGCCCTCATACCCGCGGCAGTGTAGCACGTCACTGCCAGGGCCGGATTGGTCCGGCTGCTACAATCAACGGGAGATCGTCCGACGAGGGAGTCGCCGGTGTCGACCTTCCTGCTCTTCCAGCTCGCCAGCCTGCTGCTCGCCATCGTCTCCATCCGCGTACTGGTGACGACCGTGCGCGCTCGCCGGACGCTCTTCGACGAGACGTTGACTCCTGCCGACCGGCAGCAGCTCAGCGAGGCCGCGTTCTTCCTCCTCCTGCCGCTCGGGGTGCTCCTGCACGAGCTCGGGCACGCGGTCGCTGTCCGGCTAGCCGGCGGGCAAGTGGTGGGCTTCGGCTTCCTCTTCTTCCTCGGCTGGGTGGAGCATACCGGGAGCTACACGCCAGCGGAGCTGTACTGGATCGCGCTGTCCGGGAACCTGGTCAGTCTAGGACTCGGCCTGGGTGCTCTGGCCCTGGCGCTCGTGGGCCCATTCGGCCGCGCCGTCAACTGGCTCCTGCTGGTCTTCGGGGGCCTGGAACTGGGAACCACGCTCGTCTTCTACCCGCTGCTCGATCTGGTCAGCGATCTCCACGGAGACTGGGCGACGATCTACCGCGCCGGGACGCCGCTCCTCTCGGGGGCGACTGCCCTGGCCCATGCGGGGCTGGTGCTGACCGGACTAATCCTCTGGCGGAGCGGGCGCTTCCGGCGCCTGGTGGAGGCGCGCACCGGTGTGCGCTGGCCGCGGCGGCTGACCGCCGGCGAGCGACGCGCGCTGGCCTCGAACCTGTCCGAGGCGGCCGAGCGTGTCGCCGGAAGCTGGGACTGCCCGGTCGAAGCCGTAACCGGCGTCGGGCCCGATCATGCCGGAGTGGCGCTCCGCTGGGAGAGCGGCGGCCTGCGGCGGCGGATCGAAGCCCTGATCGCTCCCGAGAGCGGGCTGCTCGAGCTCCGTGCCGAGCTCGACAGCCCGGCGATGCCGGGTGCCCGGCTCCGCCAGCGGCTGGGAGTCCTCGACCGGCCACTGCCGCCGGAGGACCTGGCCAGGGTCCTGATCCGGCTGATGGAGATCGTCGACCGGTGGCCGGCGCCAACCGCCGTCGAGCAGGCAGGTGACGGGTAGTGCTGGGAGGAGGCGGCATGCCCTGGTGGAGACTGCGTCGACGCGCCGCCCCGGAGCCAAGCCCGAAAGGCCCTGCTGCGGCCGATGAGGAGCCCGGACAGCCGTACATCCGCGAGGCCGAGCGCCGGCGGTTGCTCCGGCTCCTGAAGCGAAGGGCCGAGCTGGCCTACGATTTGGAGCAATCCGAGCGTGCCCTGCAGCCGGTCAATCGCTGGACCGAGCGGCTGGACGAGTTGAGTGCCGCCATCGCGCAGGCCGAGGCCGACCTGGAGGCGTTGAAGCCGCCAGCACCGCGTGACCTGCCACCACCCTTGCCACCGAGCCCCGTCGAGGTGATCGCGGCTTCGAGCGGGTCGCCGGCTCAGGTCGTGGTGCGGATCGCGGGCGAGACCTTCGCCTGGCGTGAGGAGGTCGACTGGTCCGAGCGCGGTCACCAGATCGCGCCCTCGCGGCTGCTCCGGCACCGCGGTGACCCGGCATCGCTGGCGCCGGCGAGCCTGCCTGACCACCTGCGCGAGCAGCTCGTCGAGCGGCTGAGCGCCAGCCTGGACCAGCTCGCTGAGGACCTGCTGGGAGCGCTGGCTGCCGGAGAATCTCTACCCTCGCTGACACTGGCCGACCTAGCTCGCCCCTGCCCGAGCTGCGGCGGTTGGCAGGACCTGCGGGGCCGCTGCCCGATCTGCACCGGGCTGGCCTGGCGGCGCCAGCAGCTCCAGGCCGACGTGCGCCGGCTGCGCAAGGAGCGCGACGCGACCCTCGCCGACCTCCAGCGGGCGCGCGATCGTCTACCGGTGATCCGCCGCCAGCTCGCCGAAGTCGAGGCCGACATCGCGGCGCTCCGCGCTAAGGGGGTCGAACCCGAGTGAGGCTCGGCCGCGTCGGGCGGGGCACCAGCGGCGTGCAGGCTGGGGCTTTGAGGGCGAGGTTCACGGGCGATACGGGCACCATCTGTTACAATTCCGCGTTGGCATGGTCCACTCGGGGGAGTGGGCCAGCCTAGTCTTGTTGCCGGTTCGTTCGACCAACTGGGAGCAGCCAACGTGGCCAAGCAACTCGGCATCGATCTCGGCACTGCCAACGTGCTTGTCTACGTCCGGGGCCGGGGCATCGTGATCAACGAGCCATCGGTCGTTGCCATCTCGGCCAAGGACGGCAAGGTGAAGGCGGTCGGTATCGAGGCTCGGAACATGCTCGGGCGGGAACCGCGCGACACGATCGAGGTGGTCCGCCCGATGCGTAACGGAGTGATCGCCGACTACATGGTCACCCAGGAGATGCTCCGCTATTTCATCAACAAGGCGGTCGGGCGCTTCTCGTTGATCCGGCCAGAGGTGATGATCTGCGTCCCGGCCGGGGTGACCAGCGTCGAGCGGCGGGCGGTGCGCGACGCGGCGCTCAACGCCGGCGCCCGGCGCGCCTACCTGATCGCCGAGCCGCTGGCGGCGGCCATCGGGGCCAAAGTGCCGGTCGCCGATCCGAGCGGCAACCTGGTGATCGACATCGGCGGCGGGACGACCGAAGTGGCGGTGATCTCGCTGAATGGCATCGTCGTCGCTCACTCGATCCGCAAAGGGGGCAACCACATCGACGACGCCATTGCCACCTACGTGAAGCGCAAGCACAACCTCCGGATCGGCGAGCGGACGGCGGAGGAGGTGAAGATCGCGATCGGCTCGGCACTACCGGTGGATGAGGACCTGGTCATGGAGGTGCGGGGCCGCGACGAGATCACCGGTCTGCCGCGGACCATCCAGCTACACGCCAATGAGGTGGTGGAGGCGATCACCGAGCCGCTAGAAGCGATCATCAGCACTGTGCGGGCCGTGTTGGAGGAGACGCCGCCGGAGCTGGCCTCGGACATCATCGACAAGGGCATGGTCCTGACCGGCGGTGGGGCGCTACTCCGCAACCTCGACCGGCTGCTCACCGAGGTGACCGGCGTGCCCTGCTACGTGGCTGACGACCCGCTGAGCTGCGTGGCCATCGGCACCGGCCTGGCGCTCGAGTACTTCGACGTCATCCGGGATAGCCTCGAGGAGCTGTAACCCCTCTTTCTCGCCGCGCTGCCGGCCCCGGCGCCAGCGATGGCGCCAATGATCCAAGGGCGAGCAGCACTCCCCGTTCACATTCGGAGATCGACATCCCTTACCCGGTACCTGTTCGGGATAACATAATGCTTGCTCTATCGTCTAACAATGGGTTGGGCCTTGACGCGGGCTGGTGACCGCGTTATCATGAGGCGAGCACAACATAAAGCGTGGCTGCGATACTCCTACCACGCAGCTAGCGGCTCGGCGTATAGCCTGAGCCCGGTCGAGACCCCGCGCTTGAACCCTACCGATACGCTGTCACCTCTCTCCAGCCTCCATCCATGCGGCTCGCAGCCCTTTCTCCAATATCACGAGAAAGGAGGTAATAGGCCAGCGAAGGTGTGCACCGAGCCGAGTCGGAGCGCTAAGGTGCGAATAATGGCCCATCGAACGGTGGGAGGGAGTGAACGCGATGAAGGCTGTCGTCTACAAGGGCCCGTTCCAGGTAGCCGTCGAAGAGGTATCCGATCCCCGCATCGAGCACCCCAACGATGTCATCGTCCGGATCACCTCCACAGCCATCTGTGGCAGCGATCTCCATATGTACGAGGGGCGAACCGCAGCCCAGCCCGGGATCGTATTCGGTCACGAGAATCTGGGCATCATCGAGGAGGTGGGCCCGGCTGTCACCTCGCTCCGCAAGGGTGACCGCGTGGTCATGCCCTTCAACGTGGCCTGTGGCTTCTGCATCAACTGCCAGCGCGGGTATACCGGGTTCTGCCTCACGGTGAATCCGGAGCCTGGCTTCGCTGGCGGCGCATACGGCTACGTCGCCATGGGGCCGTATACCGGGGGGCAGGCTGAGTATCTTCGCGTACCGTATGCCGACTTCAACTGCCTCAAACTGCCCGAGGGCACTGAGCTCGAAGATGACTTCATCCTGCTCGCCGATATCTTCCCCACCGGCTACCATGGTGCCGAGCTGGCCGATGTCCGGCCTGGGGAGAGCGTGGCGGTCTTCGGTGCCGGGCCGGTCGGCTTGATGGCCGCCTATAGCTGCCTGCTGCGCGGTGCCTCGAAGGTCTTCGTGGTCGACCGCGTCAAGGAGCGGCTCGACAAGGCACGCGAGATCGGCTGCATCCCGGTCAACTTCGACGAGGTCAAGCCGGTCGAGTTCATCAAGGAGCAGTCGCCCGGCGACCGGCTGGCCACAGGCTCGGTACCCAACAAGGCGTTTGCCGGCGTCGACAAGGGGATCGACGCTGTGGGCTACCAGGCGCATGTGCGCGGTGCGGCGCGGGAGGATCCGGCTATCGTCCTCAACACCCTGATCGAGGTGGTGCGGCCGACCGGTGCGATCGGCGTTCCGGGGCTCTATGTCCCAGCCGACCCTGGCGCGCCCGACGAGGAAGCCAAGCAGGGGCGCTTGCGGCTCGCTGTCGGGCGGCTCTTCGAGAAAGGGATCCGGCTCGGAACCGGCCAGTGCAACGTCAAGCGGTACAATCAGTACCTGCGCGATCTAATTATCGCCGGCCGGGCCAAGCCGTCCTTCGTCGTCTCGCATCGGCATCGCCTGGAGGAAGCCCCGCTGGCGTACGAGAAGTTCGACAAGCGAGTGGAAGGCTACGTCAAAGTCGTGCTCAAGCCGCAGATGGCGGCTTAGCCGGCCGGCGTGCTCGGGGGTGGCGCGGTGCCGCGCCACCCCCTTCTGACAGTAAAGGACGCTTTCCATCGAGTGCCTCGCCCCAGCCTTGCTCGGGGATGCGAGCCGGCCGATACTGGCCGTGCGCAGGTGGGTGGGCAAGCAGGGAGCAAGCGGGTGGGCGAGCGCGCGAGAGCCGAGGTCGTAGTCGTCGGCGGGGGCGTCATCGGCTGCGCGGTCGCCTATGAGCTCGCCCGGCGAGGTGTGACCGTGGCGCTGGTCGAGGCAGCGACGGTCGCGGCGGGGGCTTCGGGTGCCAGTGCCGGCGGGGTGCGGCAGCAAGGCCGCGACCTGCGCGAGTTGCCGATCGCCCTGCGCGCCATTCGGCGCTGGCCGCACCTGGCCGAGGAGCTGGGAGCGGACCTGCACTACCGGCAGGACGGCAACCTGACGCTGGCCGAGCGGCCGGAGGATGTCTCAGCGCTGGAGCGCCGGGTGGCTGAGGAGCGAGCTCACGGGCTGGACGTCCAGATGATCGACCAGGCCGAGCTGCGCGAGCTGGTGCCGGGCATCGCCCCTTCGGTCCTCGCAGCGAGCTGGTGCCCGAGCGATGGCCACGCGCTGCCTAGCCTGGTGACCCATGCCTTCGCGAGGGCAGCCGCCCGTCTCGGGGCTCGCATCCTCCAACAGACGCGGGTGATCGGAATCGCCCTGCACCGCGACCGGGTAACCGGCGTGACGACGACGCGGGGCGAGATCTCCTGCCGCTGGGTCGTGAACGCGGCCGGCACCTGGAGCGCCGAGATCGCTCGCATGGTGGGGTTCAGCATCCGGATCACGCCGCGGGCGCTCCAGATGCTGGTGACCGAGCCGATGCCGCCCCGGCTAGGACCGGTGTTGGGGAGCGCGAATCGCCGGCTTAGCCTCAAGCAGTTACCGGGCGGCGCGTACCTGATCGGTGGGGGCTGGCCTGGCAGGCTCGACCTCGTGACGCGGCGCACACTGCTGCTGCCGGCGAGCATCGCTGGGAGCGCTCGTGACGCGAGCGCGGTGTATCCGCCGCTCGAACGCGCCCGGCTGGTGCGCGGCTGGGCGGGCATCGAGGCGATTGCAGCGGACGAGGTTCCGATCCTGGGGGCGGCAGGCGAGGTTGAGGGCTTCGTCTTCGCCTGCGGCTTCTCCGGGCACGGGTTTGCGCTGGCTCCCGCGATCGGTGAGCTGATCGCTGAGCTGATCACGACGGGGTGCCCGAGTCTCCCACTCGACGCGCTCTCACCCGCACGCTTCGGCCCGCAGTAAGACATTTATGAGGCAGGGGCGAATAATCACTCGCCCCTGCCTGCCTACCTACCGGAGACTTGGGGGCAGAAGCGGCTATACTTGGGCCCCGGGTCATCGTGGAGAGGGTATCGCGATGGGCACCAACGGTGAGTCGATCCCGGAGATCATCGGCGAGACGACTGCGGTGAGGGCCACCAAGCCGGAAGCGGCCGCTCGCCCGGCGGCGGTGGCGCTGCCGATCACCGTCGCTGACCTGGAGAAGGACCCGGAGGTGCGGGCCTACATCGAGGCCGGCAACGCGAATTTAGCTGTGCTCGGCTTCACCGAGCACGGCCTGCGCCACGCTAACCTGGTCTCGCACATCGCCCGCAACGTGCTGCGCCGGCTGGGCTACGACCAGCGTGAGCAGGAGTTGGCTGCCATCGCTGGCTATCTCCACGACATCGGCAACGCGATCAGCCGCTATGACCATAGCCTGACCGGCGCGCTGCTGGCGCGCGACATCCTGCTTCGCTACGGCGTTGCCCCGGAGGACATCGCCATCGTGATGGGCGCGATCGGGAGCCACGGCGACGACACGCAGCGGCTAGGCGAGCCGGTGCACGCGGTATCGGCCGCCCTGATCCTGGCCGACAAGTCGGACGTTCACCGGAGCCGGGTGCAGAACCCGGACCAGAGCAAGTTCGACCAGCACGACCGGGTCAACTACGCGGCCGTCTCGTCCTTCCTGCGCGTTGACCCGGGTGAGAAATCGATTACCCTGGAGCTGACCATCGACACAACGATCGCGCCGGTGATGCACTACTTCGAGATCTTCCTGCCACGGATGCTGATGAGCGCACGGGCCGCCGAGTTCCTCGGCTGTGCCTTCCACATCAACATCAACGGCGTGGAGCTGCTCTGAGCGATGGGCACGGTC
Organism: bacterium HR26; assembly: GCA_002898875.1. Lineage (GTDB taxonomy): Bacteria > Chloroflexota > Chloroflexia > Thermomicrobiales > Thermomicrobiaceae > Thermalbibacter. The sequence continues at coordinate 5,873 of BEIC01000024.1, read as the reverse complement.
GTTACCTCGCTCCAGACGTATCGTCGCGCCGCGAGCTGGGCCGCGTTCGATCCCTACATGGCGGTCACGACGCTGGTCCTGATCGGCTTCGGGCTGGTCGCCATCTGGAGTGCCGAGGGCGCCGGCCCGCTCCGGCTCGACAGCTTGGCGGTGCGCCAGTTCATCTATGCGCTCGTCGGCCTGCCGCTGCTCCTTGGCCTGACCTGGGTCGATTACCGCTACATCAAGTCGCTGGCCTGGCCGATCTACGGGCTGACCCTGGCGCTCCTGGTTCTCGTGATGCTGGTCGGGACCAACATCGGCGGTTCGGTCCGCTGGATCGAGCTGGGGCCGATCACCATCCAACCTTCAGAACCGGCCAAGCTGGGGGTGATCATCGCGCTGGCGGCCTTCATGGCCAACCGGGGCGAGGAGATGGCCCGGCTGAAGAACTTCGTGCTGAGCGGCCTGCTGGTCGGCTTGCCGGCGGCGCTGGTCTACCAGCAGCCGGACCTCGGCACAGCCGGCGTCTTCGCTGCTATCTGGCTGGCAATGGTCCTCTTCAGCCCCGCTCGGCTGCTCTACGTGGCCGGTGTCCTGCTCGCCTCGCCGTTCGCCGCGCTGTTCGCCTGGAAGTACGTCCTCCACGACTACATGCGGGAGCGACTGCTCATTTCATTCGAGCCGGAGCGGGACTACTTCGGCGCCGGCTTCAACATCATCCAGGCGCAAATCACCATCGGCACCGGCGGCTGGCACGGCAACGGGCTGGCCGGCAGTATGCAAAGCCAGCTCGACCTGCTCCGCGTGCGCACCACTGACTTCATCTTTGCCCATGCGATGGGCATGTTCGGGTTCATCGGCGGCGTCGCGCTGATCGTGACCTACCTGCTCCTGCTGTGGCGCACCAGTCACGTCGCGACCGTGGCCCCCGACCTGTTCGGGCGGCTGCTGGCCGTCGGCGTCACCGTAATGATCTTCTTCCAGGCGTTCGTGAACATGGGGATGAACGTCGGGATCATGCCGGTGACGGGCCTGCCGCTCCCCTTCATCAGCCTCGGTGGCAGCTCGCTGTGGACGCTGCTCGCGAGCCTGGGGTTGCTCCAGAGCGTGCACGTCCATCGCCGGCGCATCGGCTTCAAGCCCGTGTAGCCAGCCTTGAGCCTGAGTAATCGGTCGAGGCGTGATTGCCTTTCGCGGGTTATATCTCCTCGCGTGCCTCTCCCGCGAGTGCAGGCGAACGGCAATGAGGCCATCACCAGGGCGCCCCGCAGTACGCGAGGTGAGGGCTACTTGTTAGTTAGTTAGTTAGTAGGGGCGAATGATCATTCGCCCCTTTCTAAGGCAAATTGACTGCCCCGCCTCCGCATCGGCCGGGAGCATGGTGCGCTGGCGGCGGTCTAGTGTGCGGGCGTGAACGCAGCCCGAGCGTCTCCTCCACTAGCCGCTGACATCGACCAGGGCAGGGGCTCGCCGTTCTGGCGGAGAAAGGCGAGGAGATCATCTGGCTCGACCAGCCAGTCATCAGCGGGTTCGAGGCGAGTCCCACGCAGTTCCCCCACTCGGAGCCAGTAACGTACGGCCTCTGGATGGAACTGGAGTATTTGAGCAGCTTCCTGGACGGTCAGCCCGCGCCGTAGCCCATTCGCCAGCATGCGCATCTCCCCCACGCCACGCTCGCCTCAACCCAACCCGCGTACGTACACCCCGTATGGTAGCAAAGGAGTGCCTCGCTGGCAAGGGGCTGTGGCACTCAAGGTTGATCACATCGTCCCGCTCTAGCCTGGTCCGTTTCTCGTGTGACCACCGGTCAGGAACCCAGTGCCGTCGCCGGTGCCGGCCCGGCGCACGGGACGCCAAGTTCACACCTGTGGTCGGGGCAAAGGATCCTTCGCCCCGACCAGCCGTTTGGGCCGCCCTCACCCCCTCCCCTCTCCCGAAGGTTCGGGAGAGGGGCTCATGCCGACGAGTGTGCCAGAGAATCAGCGCCCCACAGTAGGTTGCTCCGCTCCCGCATGGTGCCGGAGCAGGGTCTCCGACGGGCAGGGTGCGGGGGCCCCAGCAGCAAGCGAGGCTCAGGAGTGCACCCCTGGGCTCGGGGAGCGCGCCGCGCGCATCCCGGGACTGATCGACCCTCAGCCTGCAGTGGCGAGGGCGGCGGGGATAATGGCCCTACGGCGCGTGCTCGCCGGCCAGCCGGCAGAACCAGGCGTGGAAGCGATCGTCGCCGGTCAGCTCCGGGTGGAACGCGGTGCCGATCAGGTTGCTCTGGCGCACCGCCACCACCGTGCCGTCGGGCAGTCGGGCCAGCGGCTCGACCGCTGGCCCGATCTCGGCAACGACCGGAGCCCGGATGAACACCGCGCGGACGGGCTCGCTCCCGATCGCCGGGATCTCCAGCTCAGTCTCGAAGCTCTCGATCTGTGGCCCGAAGGCGTTCCGCCGCACGACGATGTCGAGCAAGCCCAGGAGGTGCTGGGTGCGAGCGCGCGTGTCCGGGTCGACCTCCCGGGCCAGGACGATCATCCCGGCGCAGGTGCCCCAGATCGGCCGGCCTGACCGGGCAAACGCCACGATCGGCTCACGCAGGCCGAATCGCTCGATCAGCCGGCCGATCGTCGTGCTCTCGCCGCCGGGGATGATCAACCCGCTGAGCCCCTCGAAATCCTCCGGCAAGCGGACCTCGCGCCCTTGAGCGCCCAGCCGCGCCAGTGCGGTCAGGTGCTCCTGAAAGTCCCCTTGCAGGGCGAGGACGCCGATGACTGGCCGCATCCGCTCCCGTCCTCTCACCAGCCACGCGGCGCGAGACGCTGCCCGGCCGGGATCGCCTCGAGCTCCAGCCCGCGCATCGGCTCGCCGAGGCCGCGGCTGACCTCGGCCAGGATCTTCGGGTTGCGGTAGTGGGTGACGGCCTCGACGATGGCCCGCGCCCGCGCCTGCGGGTTCTCCGACTTGAAGATGCCTGACCCGACGAAGACACCCTCGGCGCCGAGCTGCATCACCAGCGCGGCGTCGGCCGGAGTTGCGACCCCACCGGCACAGAACAGCACGACCGGTAGCCGGCCGGTCTCCGCCACCTCGCGGACCAGCTCGTACGGCGCGCCCAGCTCCTTGGCCGCCGTCATCAGCTCTTCCTTCGGGAGTGCCTGGAGCCGGCGGATGCCGTCCAGAATGTCACGCAGGTGGCGAACTGCCTCGACGATGTTGCCGGTGCCGGCCTCGCCCTTGCTGCGGATCATGGCCGCACCCTCGCCGATCCGGCGCAGCGCCTCGCCTAGGTCCCGAGCGCCGCAGACGAATGGCACCTTGAACTGGTGCTTGTCGATGTGGAAGCGGTCATCCGCGGGGGTCAGCACCTCGCTCTCGTCGATGTAGTCGATGCCGATCGCCTCCAGGATCTGGGCCTCGACGAAGTGCCCGATCCGCACCTTCGCCATCACCGGGATGGTCACCGCCTCCTTGATCCGGAGGATCAGCTCCGGGTCGCTCATCCGGGCGACCCCACCTTCCCGGCGGATGTCGGCCGGCACCCGCTCGAGCGCCATAACCGCGACTGCCCCGGCCTCCTCGGCGATCTGCGCCTGCTCCGGCGTGACCACGTCCATGATCACCCCACCCTTGAGCATCTGGGCCAGGCCTACCTTGGTGGTCCAGGTCGACTTCTCCATCCGCCATGACCTCCTCTCTGCACTCGAATTGCTGCCGCTCCACTCACTGCGCCCAACCGGGATCGGGTACACGCGATCCACCACTGCGCCCGCTGGGGAACGGACGGTCAGACGATCGGTGCCGCGGCTCGTGCCCGTCGTCCCCCGTCGCCGTTCAGCCGGGTACTGCGGAGCGCCTGCACCGCCTCGGCCAGGCGGGCGATGCCCGGCTCGATCGCCGTCACCGGCGGGAAGGTGAAGTTGAGGCGGAGCGTGCTCGCGCCCGTGTCGTCGGGATGGAAACTCTCGCCCGGCGCGAAGGCGACGCCGCGCCGGGCCGCCTCGGGCAGGAGATCGCGGGCACGCAGCCCGTCGGCCAACCGGCACCAGACGTAGAAGCCGCCGGCCGGCCGGGTCCACTCCAGCCCGCCCGTCGCGTACCGCTCCAGCGCGGCCAGCATCCGCTCGAGCCGCTCCGGGTAGTGCCGGCGCAATCGCTCCAGATGGGCATCGAGCAGCCCGCGGGTGATGAAGGCCCAGACCGCCCACTGGACCAGGGCGTTGGTGTCCAGATCCACGATCTGCTTGAGCGTCGCCAGCCGCTCGATCACCGGGTGCGGACCGGCGATCCAGCCGATGCGGAAGCCGGGGAACAAGATCTTGGACACTGTGCTGAGATAGATCACCACCCCATGCTGGTCAAGTGCGGCCAGCGGCGGGATCGGCTCGCCGGCGTAGCGCAGGGCGCCGTAGGGGTCGTCCTCGACGATCGGGACTTGGTGGCGGGCGGCGAGAGCCAGCAGTCGCTCCCGGCGATCGCGGCTCATCGTCGTGCCGGTCGGGTTCTGGAAGGTCGGGAGGGTGTAGATGAGCTTGGGCCGTCGCCGGGCAACCACATCCTCGAGCAGGCCGACGCGCATGCCGTGCTGATCGACCGGGATCGGCAGGAGCCGGGCGCCGACTGCTCGGAAAACCTGGAGCGCGCCGAGATAGGTCGGCGACTCGACCGCGACTACGTCGCCCGGCTCGAGCAGCGCGCGGGCTAACAGGTAGAGCCCTTGCTGCGAGCCGGCTACCACGAGGACCTCATCGGGGCCGAAGCGCATGCCGGACCGGGCGATCCAGCCGGCCAGCGCCTCGCGGAGCGGCAGGTAGCCTTCGGCCGGGCAATACTGGAGCAGGCTCTGCCCGGCCTGGTGCAGCGCCTCGTCGAGAAGCTGCCGCATGGTCGCGATCGGGTAGAGCTCCGGGGCCGGCATGCCACTTGCGAAGGTGATCACATCCGGTCGGGAGGACACCAGCATGGTGTCCTGCAGCAGCGGGTCGTTCATCACCTCGGTGGCCGGCGTAAAGAGCTGGGGCCAGGGGATACCGCTGGCTGGCGTTCCCGGCTCGTAGAGGCGGCTAGGGTCGGCGACGATGGTGCCACGCCCGACATGGCCGACAATGAGCCCGTCGGCAGCCAGTTCGCGGTAGGCGTTGACCACCGTGGTCCGGTTGACGCCCAGCACGGCGGCCAGCCGGCGCTCCGGCGGCAGGCGGGTACCGGGCACCAGCTCGCCGCTGCTGATCCGCGCGCGGAGCTGCTCGGCGATCTGCCGGTACAACGGAACGGTGCTGGTCCGGTCGATCTCGATCAACATCGCACCCTCCCGATTGGATGCATCCGACGATCAGGCTAACGGTCTACTGGCGTGCCGGCAACAGCCAATTGCCGAACTCGCAGGCCATCCAAGACAACCAATTCTGGCATATTGGTTGATATCCCGGTTCCCGTATACTCAAGGTGAGCCTTCCCGCTGTGGAAGGTGCCGATCGGCGTGGGAGGAGGCATGTCCGAGATCACGCTGCGCGATCTCTGCCGCTGGGACCGGCGCTTCACGCTCGTCGGGCCATCCGGGGTGCCGGAGGAGGCGATACTGGATCGCACGGTCTCCTGGGCAGTCTCGGTGCGCGTGGCCGCGCCGCACCTGCCCCCGCTGCGGGGTGACGAGCTGATCGTGCTCTCCGGACGGGTCCTGCAGGAGATCGAGTCGACCGGCTCGCTGACGCGCGACGAGCTGCTGGTCACGCTCAGCCAGGCGCCGGTGACGGCGCTGGTGACCGAGCCGGGGCTCTTCTCCGAGCCGGTCGGCTCGCTGCCGCTGATGCTGATGCCAGGCCCCTTGCCGCTCGACCTCGAGCTCACCCTCAACCGGCTGCTCACCGAGCAGCGCAGTGCGCTCTACCGGCTCACCACCGAGCTGT
>BEIC01000023.1 GCA_002898875.1 bacterium HR26 | reverse complement strand
GTCTCGCCGCTCGGCAGCTCGATCGCGGCCTGCCCGGTATCGTGCTGCAGGAAACGTGGATCGTAGGCATACGCTGTCAGCTCGGCCATCGCTCCCTCCATCTCAGCGACGTCACGCCATAGCAGCAGCCGTACCCTGGCGCCGGTTCAAGCACTCCCTATCGGGAATCGCCACGCCGCTCAGCTATCACCGGGCCTCGACTCACCACGAGCCGTGCGGCGCGTGCGGACAGAATAGCCTCATCAGCGCCAGCTGGCGAGAACGCGTACCAGAATCTGCTCTCCAGATGGTTGCCCGATCGCCCACAGCAATAGCGATCGAGTTGCCTCGTGTAGAGCCAGATTCTACGCTTAGGCGTGTAGTTCGATGATGGATGCGGAGTAGCGGGAGGGGAGAGCATGGCCTGGCCACGGATCAGCCTGGATCAGCTCGAGCGGAGCAGCGCGACCCGTGCCGTCGACTTCATCAGGCGCGCCGAGGCGCGCGGCGTGCCAATGGTCTGGTCGGTCACCGGCAGTCGCTCGCTCGACGCCATGACCGTCTTCGCAGCCGCCGCCGTGCAGACGAGCCAGATCGGCCTGGGTACCGCCATCGTGCCGACCTATACCCGGCACCCGGTCGTCCTGGCCCAGCAGGCGATCGCCCTCGACCAGCTCGCGCCTGGCCGCTTCCGGCTCGGGATCGGGCCCAGCCACCGGCCGACCATCGAGGGCGCCTACGGCATCCCGATGGGCAGGCCGCTCGACCACCTGCGCGAGTACCTCACGGCCCTGCGCGCGCTGCTCTGGGAGGGCAGCGTCGACTTCGAGGGCCAGTACTTCCACATCAAGACCCAGATCGTCGGAACGGCTCGCGTGCCGATCTATACCTCGGCGCTGCGCCCGAACGCCTTCCGGCTGGCCGGCGAGATCGCCGACGGCGCGATCTCCTGGATGTGCCCGGCCGAGTACCTGCTCGAGCGAGCACTCCCGGCGCTCGAGGCCGGAGCCGAGCGCGCTGGCCGTCCCCGCCCGCGACTGGTAGCCCACGTGCCGGTCGTCCTTACGACCGATCGGGCAACGATGCTGGAACTGGCCCGGCCGGTCGTCGGCGGTTACGGCCGCCAGCCCTTCTACGCCCAGATGTTCGCCACCGCCGGCTATCCCCTCCTGGCCGACGGCACGCCGAGCGATGACCTGCTCGACCATCTGGTGGTGTGGGGAAACGAGGAGCGCGTCGGGGAGCGGCTAGCAGAGCTGCTCGAGCGGGGCATCGACGAGCTGCTGGTGATGCTGATCCCGAGCGCGGCCCCGGCCGAAGAGGAGGAGCGGCTCGCCGGCGTCCTCACCAGGCTGCACCAGCAGTTCGGGACGCGCTAGCCGGCCGGCTCGCCGCTCTTCGCCGCGTGCAGCCGCCATCTGGCCTGGCGTGGTCTCCATGCCCGCACGACGGCGCGGACCTGACAGCATGCACTGGCCCGAGCCGATCCGGTCTACCGGCTCTCCCAGCGATCCAGCGAGTGGAGATGACCTCCTCCGCTCGTCGAGAGGGATATCTGCCTTATCAGGTAGAGCTGCGGTAAGATACCCTGCGGCGACGTGAGGCTGGCGGGTTGCCGAGCGGAGGAGGTCACGAGTGGTCGATAACCCGGCGATGATCTCGATGGGGATCCTAGCCATCTGGGCGGCGATCTGGAGCGTGCCCGGCATCGTGCGCGCCCGGCGCTTCGGCTACCGGCGGCTGGTCTACGTCGGCTATGTCAATCTCGCCGTCATCGTGGTCATGGCCGTCATCTTGATCCTGGTCGGCATCTTCGGCCGCTAGCCGCCGGTCATTCCCCGGCTGTATCGCGCAGTACCTCGCGGATCTCTTCGGCCGTGGCCTGAGCGTTCCCCCACTTGCCCACGACGATGCCGGCCGCGACCTGCGAGAGCCGGAGCGCGTCCGCCGGCTCCGCCCCGGCCGCCAGCGCGGCCGTGAGCACGGCGATGACGGTGTCGCCGGCACCGGTGACGTCGAAGACTTGCCGGCGTACCAGCGGCGGCACCTCGAGGTATCCCCCATCGGCCGAGGCCAGCGCCGCGCCGGCCGGACCCAGCGTCACAACCAGCAGCTCGCACTCCAGTTCGGCACGGAGACGACTCAGGTGCGGCTCGCGCTCGGCCGGGCTCTCCAGTGAGACGCCCAGGTACGCCTCGGCCTCCGCCCGGTTGCACTTGATCAGCGTGCACCCGCGGAAGCTGGCCAGCGCCCCCTGCGAGTCCACGGTGACCAGCCGGCCCGCGCGCCGCGCCGCCTCAACCACGGCCGGGAGCATCACGCCGCTGCGGTAGTCGGAGAGCAGGATCGCATCGGCCCGCGGGCCGTAGGTCTCGATCGCCTCGACCAGCCGCCGGGCGACGGTGGGCGAGACCGGCCGGCGATCCTGCCGGTCAATCCGCGCCATCTGCTGGGGAAACACGTTGTAGGGGCCCTCGGCCACGATCCGGGTCTTGGTCGTCGTCGGCCGCTCCGGGTCGGCCACCAGGCCGACCGGATCGACCCCACCCTCAACGAGGAGCTCACGAAGCTGCCGGCCGGCTTCGTCGTCGCCGATCACTCCGACCTGCCAGGCGGACGCCCCCAGCGCGGCCACCGCCAGGGCCGGGGCCGCGCCGCCCCCCGGCCGGGCCTCCTGCCGGCGCTCCTCCAGCACCAGGATCGGCGCCTCCCGCGACAGCCGCACCGGCTCGCCGAAGATATAGACGTCGAGGCAGAGATCCCCAACGACGAGGATTGTCCGTCCAGGGATCGCATCGAGCAACGCCAGATCGTCTCGTCGCCCCGCCATCGACGTTCACCGGAAGCGCACGTAGGGGATGACGACCGAGAGCGCCATGAAGAGCAGGTCGGGGATCAGCCGGAGCCGAAACGCGGCGATGACCCGCGGGTCCATAGCCCGGTTGAGGAGGTCGTCGAGACCGAGACCGGGCAGTCGCTGGGCGATCAGCACGCGCGAGACGACGATCCCGAACAGCACGCAGCCGATGGCGAGGAGCTGGAGGTCTCGCCCCCGCTTGTAGTTGGCCGCCCAGGCCATCGCCTCGGCCACACCGAATCCCAAGGCCAGGGACATGTAGAAGCCCCAGTCCGGGAGATAGCCCCAGAGGACACCGACGATACCGGCCACCACCAGGCCGGCCAGCAAGCTGCGGGCCAGGATCCCAGGGCTGGTCTCATACGTCGGCTGTCCACGCACCTGTGCACACTCCGGGCAACGGAACCCGACCGGTGTCTCGACCGCGCAGCGGGGGCAGATCGGCTTGCCGCACTTGCTGCAGCGCAGCCGGGTGAGCACCTTGGGGTGGTAGGAGCATGGCTGCTCACTGATATCCGACAACACCACCTCGCATCCCTACTTCCTACCCCCGAGCCGCTCCGCCACCCACTCGCGCACCACCAGCGCCGCGAACTGCGGCAGGGCCAACTGCCGACGCCAGCGCCAGGGCTGCCGGATCAGCCGGTAGAGCCACTCCAGGCCCAGCCGTCGCAGCGGGCGTGGCGCGCGCGGCACTACGCCGGACAGGTAGTCGAACGCGCCACCCACGCCAACGGCGACGACCACGCCTGCCCGCTCCAGCTCGCGCCGGTGCCGCGCGATCCAGAGCTCCTGCGCCGGAGCGCCGTAGGCGACGAGCAAGACCGCCGGGCGAGCCTCAGCGATCCGGGCAAGCGCCTCGCCGCTCTCCTCCGGCCGCGGCGAGCCGGCCCAGGCCCCGGTAACCCGGCATCCAGGATAGCGCGCCACCAACCGGCGGGCTGCCCGCTCGGCCACGCCGGGCGCGGCGCCGAGCAGGAAGAACGCCAGCTCCGGGTCGCCGGCGGCTGCCAGCGCCTCCACGAGGTCGATGCCGGTGACTCGCCCGCGGAGCGGCCGGCCCAGCAGGCGCGCGGCCAGCACGATGCCGACGCCATCGGCTGTGACCAGGTCGGCCCGCTCGATAGTCGCACGGAACTCAGGGAGACGCCGGGCAGCCATCACCATCTCCGGGTTCAGGGTCACGATCTGGTGCAGGCGATCAGGCTCGGCCCGCAGCCAGTCCCGGACGCGGTCAACCAGCTCCGGCAGGGTGAGGTCGTGTACTGGAAGCCCCAAGATCTGGACGCGCGCTGGAATCCCCGGCCCGCGGACACCGAGCGGCTGCTCGTCGCCACGCATCTGAACCCTGGAATCTGCCGGCTGCTCCACCATCGGCATGTTCGAAACGACCCGGCATCCCACCGCGGGCAATTGCCACGAGCTCCGCCCCGAAGAGTCCCCCAGATGGGAGGACAGAACCGTCGCCGTCACGCCAACTATAGCAGCGCCGCCAAACCGCCGATCACTTCTACCCTGCCCAGCGATTGTGGCCTATACTTCAGTTCACCAGGGGATGGAGGAACACAATGGCCAAGCGCGAGCCCGAGCTCCAGCGGGTAACCCGAATCCTCGACATGCTGATCGTGCTCAGTCACCAGAAGTTGAGGCGCCGCGACCTGGCCCAGCGATACAGCGTCAGCGAGCGCCAGATCACCAGCGACTTCCAGGTCATCCGGCAAGGACTCGGCATCGAGGTCGTATCGACAGACCAGGGTTACTGTATCAAGACGCTGCCGTCGCTCCCCTCGGTAAAGTTCGAGATGGTCGAGCTGCTCGCCCTGCTGCTGGCGGCGCTGGCCGGAAGCCGTAGCCCGGGTGTCCCCCAGGACAAGCTCGCTGCCGCGCTCGAGCGCCTGCACAAGGCGCTGCCGAAGAACCTGCGCCAGCTGATCGGACCGGGCCAGATGCCGCTGCCCGCTACGCCCGCCGCGCAGCACCGGGAGCATATCCTTACCCAGCTCTCTGAAGCGATCCTCCGCGGCTGGACGGTCGAGATGGAATACCGGCCGCCGATGCGCAGGAGCACGCTGTACTCGCGCCTGGTCGATCCCTACGCGCTAGTGCCCTACCTCCGCGGCTGGTACCTGATCGGCTGGTGCCACACCCGCCGGGCCTGGCGGACGTTCAAGGTCGACCGGATCAAGCAGCTTCGCATCACCCGCGCGCCCTTTCAGCGTCGGGCTGAGTTCGATCTCGGCGAGTTCCTGATGGCGAGCTGGGGCATGTTCGAGGCCGGCGACCGGCCGGCCGAGGAGGTGGAGCTCCTGTTCTCGCCGCCAGCGGCACACTGGGTAGCCGAGGAGCAGTGGCACCACTCGCAGCGGATCGAGTGGCTGCCGGGCGATCGCCTACGCTTCACTGTGACGTTACGAGTGACGCCGGACTTCGTGCGCTGGGTCCTGAGCTACGGCGGCGCGGTTGAAGTAGTACGGCCGGATAGCCTCCGCGAGCAGGTACGGGAGCATGCCCAGGCGATCCTCGCACGCTACAGCACGGTCAGCGCGCCTGTGCTGGAGAACGGTGTCGCGGCCGGCGTCGAGATAGAGCCGGCCTAGCCGGTGCGGCGGAGCTGAGCGCGCCCCGGGAGAACGGGGAGCGGTCGGCTCTGTCACCGGCCATCAACCGGTGGCGGAGCTGAGGGTCGATCAGTTCCTGCTCGCTGGCAGTAGGCATGCGGGTATGGCCCGGCGCTCGAACACCGGGCTCAGCGGTTTCGGACCCCCGCGGGACTGAGGACGGCGTGCGGGTGGGACACTCACGCGCCTGGACAGCGGCGCTCCTGGCATGCGGGTAAGACACCCGCGCTGTATGCGGGTGGGACACCCGCGCTCCCAGCAGTCCCCTAGGGAGACCTGACCTGAGAGTGAGGGCAACTCGAGCCGGTGCTAGGCTTCGGCGACCACCGGGTTCTCCAGCGTGCCGATCCGCTCGACCGTCACCCGCACCACATCGCCGGGGCGCAGGAAGCGCGGCGGCTTCCGGGCGAAGCCCACGCCGGCCGGTGTGCCGGTCGCGATCACGTCGCCCGGCTCCAGGGCCACGATCTGGGAGATGTACGCGACCACGCGGGCGACGCTGAAAATCATCTCCCGGGTGTTCGAGTGCTGCAGCCGCTCGCCGTTGACCTCGCAGGAGATCTCCAGCGCCTGCGGGTCAGGGATCTCGTCGGCCGTCACCACCCAGGGGCCGAGCGGGGTCGAGCGGTCGAAGGTCTTGCCCTGCATCCACTGGCGCCCACGGAACTGGAAGTCGCGCATGCTGATGTCGTTGAGGATGGTGTAGCCGGCGACGTGCTCGAGCGCCCGCCCCTCCTCCAGATAGCGCCCGGGCCGGCCGATCACCACGGCCAGCTCCGCCTCGTAGTCCACCTGCTGGCTGACTCGCGGCAGGACGATCGGCTCGCCCGGGCCGATGAGCGAGCTGGGAAACTTGTTGAACAGCTCCGGGTACTCGGGTATGGCCGCCCCGCTCTCGGCGGCATGGTCGGCATAGTTCAGGCCCAGGCAGATGATCTTGTCCGGGCGCGAAAGCGGCGTGAGGAGCCGCAGGTGGGGATCACCGGCAGGCAGGATCAGCCCCGCCGCCTCGGCTGCCTGGCGGTCGCGGGCTAGCAGCTCCTTCGCGGCGGCCACCGCCTCGGTAGCCTGCCCCAGCCCGTCGCGCCGCAGCAGCTCGACGAGATCGGGCGGGCACTCGGCCAGTGCCCTCCCCTCGGCGTCGGCAACGCCGCGCCGCCGCAGCAGCTCAGCGTACGCCCTCGGGATATCGATCACCGTATCGTCGTCGAGTGCCCCGACGCTCGACCAGCCCCGGTAGCGGTAGCTCACCAGTCGCATCGCTCTGCATCCCTCCCGCGACTACGTCCCCTCGGCGAAGCTCGCCGGCGGTGGCTCCTCTGTCCAGACATTAAAGATCGCCGAGAGGTCGCCGGTCCAGACCTTCGGCGGCTCCCAGCGGTTCGGCACTCGAGCGACGTCGGCGGTGATCTCAACCCGGTTCCCGAAGGGGTCGCGGACGTAGAGGAACGTGTTGCCACCCGGCCCGTGCCGCCCGACGCCCGCCTCGATTTTCCAGCCGAAGCGTCCCAGCCGGTCGGCGAAGTGCACGACCTCGCCGACGCCGTTGACCTGGAAGGCGACGTGGTGGAGCTTCCCCCCGCCGTCCCCCATCGCCAGCGCGATATCGTGATGGTTCTCGCCGACCCGGGTGAACGCGAAGACCCAGGGCGACTCCGGCGTGGGCTGGACGATGTCGGAGACAGCGAAGTCGAGCTGGTCGCGCAGGAACTCGACCGCTGCCTGCACGTCCTCGACCATTAGCGTCACGTGGCTGAGATCGATCGGTGCGTGCGCGGCAGCGGTATGCCACTTCGTCGGGTGCGGATAGCCGGTCGTGCCATCTCGCACCACCACTTCGAAGGTGTGGCCGGTCGGGAGGAAGACCCGGAAAGCGGAGGCGATGCCTGGCTCCCCAGGCTGCTCGATCTCGCTGCAGCGCACGCCGCGCCCGGCGAACCGCTCGTAGGCCGCCGTGAGCGCCGCGTGATCGGCTACGGCGAACGCCGCATGGTCGAGCCCTACGCCGCCGGCCATCAACCCCAGATCGAAATGGGCGTCGCCGCCGCAGCCGAGGTAGACCGCCCCATCGCGCTCCTCGATGACCATCAGCCCGAGGATGTCGCGATACCAGCGCAGCGCGGTCTCGAGGTCGCGCACGCGGATAACCGCGTGGTCCAAGCTCATCAGGGTCACGACGCACCTCCTCAATCCTCGCGCCAGGGTCTCGCGACCGCCTTGCCGAACACCTTGCCCTCGGCAACCTCCCGCTGTGCCTCGGCGAGCTGTTCCAGCGGGTACTCGCGGTGCACCACCGGCCGGAGCAGCCCGCGTTCCAGGCAGGCGACAAGCTCCGCCAGGTCACGCCGCTGGCCGGAGAGATAGAAAAAGACCGTCGTCACGTTGCGGTAGAGCCAGAGGAGGTTCGCCTGCAGCTCAGGGCCGGTCGTGCGCCCGCAGACAGCCACCCGCGCGCCGCGGTCGATCAGCTCGTGCACGTTCGACCAGGTGACCGCGCCGAGCGTATCGAAGAGCACCGTGGCGCCGCGCCCACCGAGCGCGTCGCGCGCCTTCCCGGTCCAGCCCTCGTCGCCGAGTCGCACCACCGCGTCCGCGCCGAGCTCCATCAGCCGCTGGAGCTTCCACTCCGTCCTCCCCACAGCGACCACGTGCGCGCCGCGGAGCTTAGCGATCTGCACGGCGGCGGTACCGGTGGCGCTCGTCCCGCCCATCACCAATACCCGGTCACCGGGTCCAACCGCTGCGCGGTTGACCAGGCCGTACCAGGCGGTGACGTAGGAGATCGGCAGGCAGGCCGCGTGCTGGAACTGTACCGAGGCCGGCAAGGGAACGACGTTGTCGACCGGCACGCAGGCGTACTCCGCGTAGCCGCCCCAGCGCTGCACGCCGAGCAACTGGTAGTTCCAGCAGGTGTTCTCCGGCCACCGGCTACGGCAGGGCTCGCAGCGCCCGCAGGTGATGAACGAGTAGACGACCACCCGGTCCCCTGGGGCGACTTCGGTGACCTCGCTGCCGACCTCGCTGACGACGCCAGCGGCATCGGCCCCGCCGACGTGCGGGAAGGGAAAATCGGCGCCCGCGAACCCGAAGCCGGTTTGGCGGAACTCGATATCGAGCCGGTTCACCGTCGCCGCGGCCACGCGCACAACGACATCGCGGGGGCCGGGACGAGGCGTGGGCACCTCGGCCAGTTCCAGCACCTCCGGGCCCCCGAACGACCGGAAGACCATCGCTCTCATCCGCGTTCCTCCCCGTGCGCAGAAGAGGAATACCCGGACATCGCCTGGCGTGCCCGCGCCGGTCGGTTCAGGCTTAGGCCGCCCGCTTGTGCTCGCGCGCCTCGATGAGGTAGTCGCGCGATGCCTCGACGCGGCGCCGCGCCGCGTCCCAGTCGGCGAGCAGCTTGCCGTCGCGCTTGACGATGCGGCCATCAACGATGACCGTCTCGACGTTGGAGACATCGGCACAGAGGACCACGGTCGCCACCGGGTCGAAGAGCGGCGCTGTGTTGACGGCCGAGCCGTCGATCACGACGATATCCGCCTTCTTGCCCGGCGTGAGCGAGCCGATGCGGTCCTCCTGCAGCACCACATGTGCTCCGTTGATCGTCGCCATCTTCAGGATGTCGCGCGCGGTGAACACGTCTTTGCTCAGCGGCGTGTCAGCCTCCCAGGCGGCCGCATTCAGGTGTGCTCGCTCACAGGCGAAGGCACAGCGCATCTCGGTGAACATGTCGCCCGGCACCGTGGTCACCACATCGATGCTGAGACTGGGCCGCAGGCCGAACCGCATCGCCTTGACGATCGGAGGCCAGCCATGCCCCATCTGCATCTCCACCTGCGGCGCGATCGAGACCTTGCCGCGGCTGGACGCGACGAGTTGCCACTCCTCATCGCTGAAGTAGCAACAGTGGACGTAGGTCGTGTCGGGGTAGAGGAGTTGCAGCCGCTCGAGCTGCTTGATCATCCCCCAGCGCCCAGCGAGGCGCCCCATCCCGACGTGCACTGTGATCGGGATGCCGAGGTCGCGCGCCATCTCCCACTCGGCGCGCACCACCTCATCGGTGCAGAAGCCGGGGCCGCGGGTTGCGAGCGCCATCGTGAGCAGGCCCCGATCCGAGTTGAAGTACTGCACGCGCACGCGCTCGACATCCTCGCGCGGCATGACGATGGTGCTGTTGAACCAGTACGCCTGGAGCGACGTGTTGGCCGAGCCGTACGCGTAGACCGCGCGGATCCCCGCGTCCTTCAGCGCCTGGATCGCCGCATCGGGGTGCTCGCTGGTGTTGTTGATGTGCGACCAATCGACGAGCGTGGTGATCCCAGCGTTCAAGCACTCGAGGGCGCCGGCTAGGTTGCTGGCGTAGACATCTTCGGGACGGTAGAGCGGCGCGAACGTGTCGAGCACCTCGACGAAGTAGTCATCCAGGGTGGCGTCGGGCGCACAGCCGCGAATCGCGGTCTCCCACGTGTGCCGGTGCGTATCGACGAAGCCGGGGATGACCACCTTCCCCCGGGCATCGATCACCTCGGCGTCGGCCATCGCGAGGTCGCGCCCGACCTGGACGATGGTGTCTCCCTCGACCAGCACATCGCCACCGGGGATATCGCCGATCTGCTCGTCCATGGTAACGACATAGCCACCGCGCAGGAGCAGACGATTCGCCATGGCACCCCCCTCTCTTGTGTGCACGAAGACCGCAGATCCCATCCGGTGGGCGCGCACGCGCGCTGGCGCCGGTGAGAAACTCGATTGTGGCTCACCGCTATCGATCTCAGAGTAATGGGCAAGGCTAAGCCTGTCAAGCACCGGCACGATCAGGAAGCGACCGCCTCGCAGATCTCTCTGCGAGGCGATACTCAGTGAGCGGAGTCATGAGGCTGTCTATGGTGTGGACGCTAGTCCAGCCGGTAGAGTCGGCGCGCGGTCCCGGCCAGGATGAGCCAGGCTGCCTCCTCCGCTTCGGTCTTCGAGAGCATGCCCTCCTCGACGAGCTGCCCGAGCGCCAGCCCCAGCGCCTGCTTGGCCAGCTTGGCCGCCGTATAGTTCAGCTCGGGGAGCGCGAACCCGTCGGAGCCGTAGACCACCTTGGAGAGTGGTGCCATCTCCAGCACCTCACGGATCAGGGCCGGAGCGGCGTGCCCGGCGAACGGGATCCCCTCGCTTACGTCGCAGTAGACCCTCGGCAGCACGTGCGCCATGTAGGCCGCCTCGCGGTGATAGGGGTAACCGCTATGGACCAGGACGACGCGGCAGGCGCGAAACGCAGGGAAGCGCAGCAGCTCCATCAAGTAGGACGGGCGACAGTATGGCAGGTTGATCTCGACGTCGCCGACACCGGTGTGGATCTGCATCGGCACGTCGTACTCGATGCAGAGCTCGAGGGCGCGGCAGAGCAGGTGATCGCGCAACCGCTTCATGGCGTCGCCACCCAGGCCGCGCTTGACCCCGTCGTACGCCATCAGCCCCTGATCCGGGCTGCGGCTCAAGGGTGAGACGTCGAGCCCGGTACGGTACGCGATGACCGACTTCAGCCCGCGGTAGCCATCGCGCTGCAGCGCGTTGGCGATACTCTCATCGAAGCGGCGCCGGAACTCCGGCCAGCCCAGATCCTCCGCCAGCAGCCGGGCGATCAGCGGCTCGATGCGAAAGATCGGCACCACGCCGGCCGGCACCTCCCGGCGGAAGGTCGCCAGATCCACCGGCGGCTGGGGGTAGCCCATATCGGCGATCAAGGTGACGATCCCCGCATCGCGGAAGAGCCGGCCGACGTAGCCGCGGTAGCCGGCACGCACGGCCGCATTGCGCCGCTCGAGTACCTGATCGAGCTCCGGCTCGACGCCGAAGAAGGCCGCCAGATCGCGGACCAGCCGGCGGAAGTAGACGGTGTCCCGCTTCACGCGCTGTAGCTCGGTTCGAACCGCGCTCGTGAAGGCGAGTCCGCCCTCCTCCATGAAGCGCTGCGACCCGCCACCGAGCGCGACGAGGTCGACGAACGCCTCGACCGAGAGCTCGCCAGGGTTGAGGAAGGGATGGCAGTGAGCATCGACGACCGGTAGCTCGGCGATCTCCAGCATCGGAAGACCTCCAGGTTCTCGCTAGGTGATCGGGTTGTGCGGGATCAGTTCCGGTGACACTAAGCATACAACGCCGACGGGCACGGTGCCGGCCCTGGCTCCGCCTGCCACCGGCGAGCGGGGCACCACTTGAGAGGCCCGGCGACGTAGGATTGAGCCCAGCTTACCTGGCCCTGGCCAGGTGGCATCGGTACGTCGCGCAGGCAGGGAGAGGAGGTGTCCGGCGTGGGGGATCGCGGGCTGGACCAGCGGCAGGCGCCGTACTTCGAGGCCTGGCTGGAGTATCGACGCCAGGCGATCGTGTCCTTCTCGACTCCGGGCCACAAGCAGGGCCGGGGCGTCGCCCCCGAGCTGGTCGAGGCCCTGGGAGAGGCAGCCCTGGAGCTGGATATCCCCCATGCCGGAGGCGTGGACGACACGCACCTCTCGCGGGATCTCCTGGGGCAGGCCGAGCGGCTGGCCGCGGCGGCCTGGCAGGCGGACGACGCCATCTTCCTGCTGAACGGCAGCACCACCGGCAACCTCGCCTTCATGCTGGCTGCCTGCCGTCCGGGCCAGACGATCGTCGTCAGCCGCACGCTCCACAAGTCCCTCCTGGCCGGCTTGATCCTCAGCGGGGCACGACCGGTCTACGTCTGCCCGGCCATCCACCCCGAGGCCAACGTCACGCTCGATATCCCGCCCGCCGCCGTCCGGGAGGCGCTGGAGCGGCATCCCCAGGCCCGCGCGGTTGCTCTCGTCAGCCCGGCGTACACGGGCGTCAGCAGCGACCTGCCGGAGATCGCCCGGATCTGCCACGAGCGCGAGATCTCGCTCTTCGTCGATGAGGCCTGGGGGCCACACTTCGCCTTCCACCCGGCGCTGCCCCACTCCGCCATGCAGGCCGGGGCAGATGCCGCCGTCACCAGCATCCACAAGCTGCTGGGGGGACTAACCCAGACCGCGCTGCTGACGATGAAGGGAAGCCGGATCACCCGGAGCCGGCTCGCCAGCGCCGTTGCCCTGCTGCACACCACCAGCCCGGCAGCCATGCTCTACGCCTCGATCGACGTAGCCCGGCGACGGATGGCGCTGGAGGGCGAGAGCCTGCTCTCGCGCACGCTCGAGCTGGCCTGGCAGGCTCGGGAAGCGCTGGCCCAGATCCCCGGCCTGCGCATCCTGGGGCCCGAGCTGATCGCCAGCCGCCCGGGTGCGGGGTTCGACCCGACCCGTATCCTGGTGGACGTGCACGGCCTGGGGCTGACCGGCTACCAGGCCGAGACGATCCTGCGCGAGCGGTTCCGGATCACGGTCGAGATGAGCGACCTGGTCAGCGTGATGCTGCTGGTCACGATCGGCGACACGCTGGAGACGATCCGGCACCTGATCGAGGGGTTCGCCGGGCTGGCCCAGGCAGCGGAGAGCTGCTCGGCACCCGCGGTGAGCGCCGATCTGCGCTCGACCGGCGCGGTGCTGGCCGCCACGCAGCAGGTGCTGACGCCCCGGGAGGCCTTCTTCGCCCCGGCCGAGCCGGTACCCCTCGACTCTGCGATCGGCCGGGTCGCGGCCGAGCCGATCACGCCGTATCCGCCAGGGATCCCGGTCGTGGCGCCGGGCGAACTGATCACGCCGGAGGTGGTGGACTACCTGCGTGCAGGGCTGGCCGCCGGGATGTACCTGAGTGGGCCAGCCGACCCCACCCTCCGCACAGTGCGAGTGGTGGCCGAGACGGGGAGAGCCTGAGCCGGCGCCCGCTCAGCAACTGCACCGCTCGCCGCGCTGATCCACGCCCTGAAGTGGCCCGGCGCTGAAGCGCCGGGCTCAGCGGGGTCCCCACAGCATCCGGCGATGCCGTGGGGTGCCCCTCAGCTCGCAAGCCCCCTGGAAGGGGGCTGGTCTCCCCAGCGAGCCGGCTAAAGCCGGCTTTCGAACTGAGCGCGGGGCTTCAGTCCCGCGCCAGGCGATGCCGGAAGATCCAGGCGAACGTGGCGTTGACAACGGCGATCGCCGGTCAGCTTTAGCCGATCGCCGGGGGATATCTTCCTCGTCGTTTTGAACGCGGCGCTCGGCTCAAATAATCCTTCTGAATCCGATTCGCCTCGAACGGGAACCGGAGAGTGGCAGCACGCAATAGAGTAGGTGATGATGAGCGACGATGAGCTGCTCGCGGCCATCGCCGCGGGCGACCACACCGCCCTGCGAGAGCTGTTCGAGCGGCACGCCCCCTGGATGGCGGCGCGCCTGCGGCGCCGGCTGCCCCGCGACGCGGTCGAGGACGTGCTGCAGGAGACGTTCATCGCGGTCTGGCGCGGCGCCCGGCACTACCGGCCGCAAGGGGCAGCCGGTGGCTGGCTCTGGGCCATCGCCCGCCGGCAGGCGGCCGCCTGGCTGCGCCGCAACGGGAGAGCTGTGGTCTCACTGGACGAGATCGAGCCCCCGCGGTCGGAGGATGTAATGGACCGCGCGATCGATCGAGTCGACCTCGAGGGAGCACTGGCCCAGCTCGGGCCAGCGGGGAGCGACCGCCGCCTGCTGGTCGACCTGGCCCTGGTTGCAGGCTACCCAAGCAAGGAGGTCTCGCAGCTTCTTGGGATACCCGAAGGGACGGTCAAGAGCCGGATCAACCGGCTGCGCCGGCGGCTGCAGCGAGCGATCGAGAGAGGAGCTGAGCATGACCGAGCATCTCGATGATGTCGCTCACCTCAGTACCTGTGAGGTCTGCCGGCGTCGCGCGGCCGAAGGGCTGGAGGTCGACCTGGACGCGGCCTGGATCGGCGTGGCGGCCGAGATCTGGGCCCAGCCGGCGGGACCTGTCGAGCGAGTCGCCCGGCGACTACTCCGCTCGCCCGGCCTGGCCCGGGCGCTGGTCACCACGCCGTCGCTGGTGCCTTCCTGGATCCTGGCCAGCGTCGCCGTCCTGGCGATCGGTGCGCTGGCGACTGAGAGCACGGGCACGCCATGGGTGCCGCTGCTGGCCCCGGCTCTGGCCGGGGCCGCGATCGCCTACGCCTACGGACCGGGCGTTGACCCGGCGTTCGAGCTGAGTCGCTCCTTGCCGATCTCCGACCGGATGGTCTTGCTGGTACGCGCGCTTGCGGTGTTCGGCCTCAACGCGCTGCTGGCGCTGGCGGCGTCGCTGGCGACCCCGGAGATCCGCGGGCTCTCGCTCGGCTGGCTGATCCCGATGACGACGATCTCGGCGCTCGGCCTGGCGGTGGCAACCCTGGCGCGCTCGGCGAACGCTGGCGTGGCGGCGGCGCTAACTGGCTGGGCTCTCGTCGTGCTGGGCGGAGCAGCGAGCACACATCGCCTCGCGGCAGCGGTGACCGAGGTCACCCTGCTGCCGATGTACCTCGCTGGGACAATCGGGCTGGCGCTGCTCGCGTTGCACGCCAGCAGCGGGCACCGGATGGAGCGGCGGACATGGTGGTGACCGTGCAGATCGAGCGGCTGTGCCAGCGCTTCGGCCGGACGACGGTGATCGAGGATCTGGATCTCGAGATCGGCATGGGCGTGTTCGGGCTGCTGGGCCCCAACGGTGCCGGCAAGACCACACTGCTGCGGACGCTCGCAACGGTCATCGCACCGGCCGGCGGCCGGCTGCGACTGCTGGGGCTCGACCCGGGCGATCCCGAGCAGCGGCGGGAGCTGCGCCGGCGGCTCGGCTATCTCCCGCAGGCGATGGGCTATTACCCGAACTTCACCGTCTTCGAGTTCGTCGAGTACATCGCGCTGCTGAAGGAGATGCCAGCGAGGGAGATCCGGCGCGCGGTGGCCCGCGCGATCGAGCGCGTGGGGCTGGGCGACCGGGCCAAGGCCAAGCTGAAGACGCTCTCCGGTGGGCAGCTCCGGCGGGTCGGCATTGCCCAGGCGATCGTCAACGATCCCGAGCTGCTGCTGCTCGACGAGCCGACGGCCGGGCTCGACCCGGAGCAGCGCGTCGAGTTCCGCGCCCTCCTGCGCGAGATTGGCGGGCGGGGCACGGTGATCGTGAGCACGCACCTCGTGGAGGACGTAGGCGCGGCCTGCACGGAGGTCGGGCTGCTGCACCGCGGCCGGCTGGTCTTCCGCGGAACGCCCGAGGAGTTGGCAGCCCTGGGCGAAGGCACGGGAGCCGGCGATACCCCACTGGAGCGCGGCTACAGCGCCGTGCTGGCGGGCGCGCGGGCCAGCGCACGCGCCTGACCGGTGCGAAAGGAGATCCATTGCTCGGCCATGGTGCCGAGCGGTGACGATGCCGGCTGCGTCGCGTCGTGTGGACGAAGCATCGTGCAGGCATGGTACGGAGGGTGGCTGGTGTGAGCGCGTGCTCGCCGGGCGCAGGAGAGCTCAGGAGGATAGCGCGGCTGTACCTGGCCTCGCGCCGGGCAAGCCGGGCACTGGTCGCCATACTGGCGAGCGCGGCGGGAGGCTGGCTTCTGCTGGCCCTGAGCCCGGACCGCCAGTTGAGGACGCTGGTCGAGATCACGGCGCCGCTCGGGCCTGCGGTGGTGATCGGATCGAGCAGCTGGTCTCCCCTGGGAGAGATAGAAGACACCGCCGGCCGACCGCTCGTGCTGCTACGCCTGCTGCACCTCGGCGGGCTGCTGGCCAGCGCGGCTGCCACGCTCGCGCTGGCCGGTTTGGCCGCTTCCGGCGCCAACACCCATTGGGTTCTCGTCCGCAATCTGGCCGGGTATACCGGGCTGGCCCTCATCGGGGCGCGGCTGCAGGGACCAGCCTTCGCCTCGGCCTTCTGCTGGGCGCTACCGGTCGGGTATGCCTCGCTGGTCTTCGCTGCCAGCGAGCGGCTGGAACGAACTTGGGCCTGGGCCGGGCAACCGGCCTCGCGGGACTCCGCGCTGGCAATCGCGGTCGCGCTTCTGGCGATCGGGCTGGCAATGATCCTACCGGCCAGGAACTGGCAGCGCGCGAGCGAAGGAGAGGTGGCATGAGCCTCGGACTATACCGGCTGGTGGCGATCGAGACGCGGCGGAACGCTGGGGTGTGGCTCGTCGTCGCCATCCCGCTCGTCTCCTGGTGGCTCCTCAGCGCCTGGGGATGGGTCGCGATCCTGTGGAGTAGCACCAACGAGCAACTGCAGGCCGCGGTCGCACCCTTCGCGGTTCCCGCCGTCGCTGGCGTCGCGGCCTGGATGGCCGGGCGCGATCGCCGCCGGGGAATCGAGGACTTGCTCGACAGCACTCCAGCCTCGCCTGCGACCCGGGAGATCGCGCTGTGGGCAGCCACGGCCGCCTGGGGAGTGCTCGCGTATGCCGCGTTCGCCACCTATATGATGGGCCGGACGGCCCTCTCAGCGACCTGGGGCGGGCCGGATCTCTGGCGCGTGGCGATCGTGCTCGCCGCGATCCTGGCCGGGGCCGCCTGGGGCTTCCTGATTGGAAGACTGATCCCCAGCCGGCTCACGCCACCCCTGGTTACCGTCGCTGGGTTGGGATCGATGCAGTTCGTGGCGAACTACCGCGTGCCGGCCGCTGGCGGAGAATCGAACCCGTCCTGGGTCAACTACCTCGCCCCTGACAAGACGACGCCTGAGACCGCCCCCTGGCAGATGCTCCTCTATATAGGGCTGACCATCACGGCACTCGCCGGCTCAGCGCTGCGGCACCGCAGAACGGAGATCCACCTGGCAGCCCTGGCCATCGCCGCCCTGCCGGCGCTCGCCGGAGCGGTGATGATCTGGGGTTCCTGGCCTCGCTACGATCCGACCACCGGCCTCATGCGCGACGGCTGGGGTCGCCCTATCACACCGCCAAACCCAGCTACTCAGCCAGTCTGCCGGGGCTCGCCGGTGAGCGTCTGCGTGCATCCGCAGTACCTGCCGCTCCTCGACCAGGCGGTCGAGGAGGCGAACCGGCTGGTCGAGCCGCTGCTCGGGCTCCCGGGCGTTCCGATGCGGGCGGAGGAGGGCGATGTCGGCTTCGTCGGCGGTGGGAGCTCCTCGCTCTTCGAGGTGGGGAACCAGGCCTGGCTCTCCGTCACGGCATTCGCCGATGACCTCGTGGCCGCGCCGGAGTCGAGGGTAGACGGCGCGATAGTGAACGAAGCTCAGCTCGCCATACGGATCTGGCTCATCGAGCGGGTGAGGATCCGGCACGCGTACACCCTCGGGTGCCACGAGGGCATACCCGCGATAGTCACCGAGGATTCCTGGCGTCCATTGCATGAGTTCGTGCCTGGATCTTCAAACCCGGCCGGCATGCCCACTCCCCAGATCTGCCAGGCGGTCGAGCGGTTCAGCCGGCTCTCCCCGGCCGAGCAGCGCGACTGGCTCGAAGCGCACTACGCCGACCTGCGCGCCGGGCGACTGGCGCTGGATGACCTGCCATGAGGCCGTCAACCTCATCGAGAGGCGATCTACGAGACGACCGAGGGGGCCGAGCGTGGCTCAAGTCAGCAACGCACCGGTCAGATTGCGGGCTAATCGCTATTCGCCACTACCATCTGATAGCCGGCCGCTCCGCACGGCGTCGACCACGGCGCGGACAGTGGCCTCCGGCGTCGCAATGGGGATGACACAGCCAGGCGCGACCATCAGCCGGCGGCCGTCGAGCTGGGCCACGGCGTCGCGCGCCTGGGCCGCGGCCTCCGCTGGCATCATCGTCGCGATCGCCCGCTCGTCGATACCGCCGACGACGCAGCGACCGCTCAGCCGCTGGCCTTCGGCCAGCGAGGGCCAGGTACGCCGGTCGTGCCAGTTGAGGGCGTGGACCGGGTAGCGCGCGAGCTCCTCGAACATGATCCCCTGGCCGTGGAGGTGCAGCAACGTGAAACGCGAGCCGGCCGCGGCTTCCAGCACCTGGAGGTCGTACGGCACCCCGAAGGCACGATACTCCTCGAGCGTCAGCAGGTCAGTGGTAGCGCACTGGGTGGCGAAGAAGAGGCCAGCGGCGCCGCGATCCAGGCTGGCCTGGGCCACGGCCCTGGTCACCTCGGTGATGACGGCCAGGCCCTGGTGGACCAGGTCAGGGCGCTCGCGCAGGTGCTCGATCACCCGGCCGGCCGAGAGCTTCATCGCGACCGTCAGCGGGCTGAAGATCGTCTGCAGCACCGGCACCTCGCCGTGCAACGCCTCATTGACCAGCCGGGCCGCCTCCACCACCTCGCGGTTCATGCCGCGGTCGACCGGCACCGGCGCGAGCCGCGCCCAGTCCTCCGGCGAGGTAACGGGATAGCGAATGGTCTCGCGGGTGCCGCCGGGGCTGCCGCGGTAGACGCTCTCGGCGCCCCAGTCGATGGTGGGGTAGTCGCCCGGCGGCATCAGCTTGACGAAGTCGAAGTCGAACGCCCGCTGCCACTCCAGCGTGGCCGCGGCCAGATCTTCAGCAGTCTGGTCGCGCTCCGGGAAGTGCCGCCAGAGGCTGACCGGCGGGACATCGACCTCGGCGCCGCGCAGCGCTGCCTCGACCCGCTCCCAGTGGCTCAGCATACGACTCCCTCCTCTCCATGCGGTCCATCCCCGCGCCGCGGCTCCCGCGGCTATACCAGGGTTCGCGGGAGCGTTCTACCACACGGGGAATGTACCCCACGGAAGACGGCAGCAGGCTGCGCCTCTCGGGAACGCGTCGCGCCCGTCATGGCGGTGCCTGCCGGGCTAGCGCAGGAAGGGATCTGCCATCCGAGGAGCGATGGGACTACTATATTGTAGGGGCGAATGATCATTCGCCCCTACACTAGTGCAGGTCTCACTTCTCTCCCGCCGAGCCAGTGCCGGGAAACGGTTTCCCGCTGATGGAGGAGCGCATGTGGGGCCGCATGCCGATCGCGGCCGGCCGGCGGGCGAGCGGGAGCGACAGGCGGAGCCTTCAGGAGGGACAGGTCATCTCAACTCGCCTCGGCGGGGCCCTCGAGCGCCGGGGGCTGCACTGGCAGCGCGGCCGGCTGCTCGGGCTCCTCGAGCATCGTCGCACTCTGGAGACGGGCGAGCGTCTCCAGCGCCGTGCCGACGTGCTGCTGGAGCGCGCCCCGGCTGTTAGTCACCATGGTCAGGCCTTGCGAGAGGCGGCCATTCAGTTCCTTCTCCATGTGGTTCAGTGCATTCTCCAGCGCCTGGAACAGTGGGCTGAGCTGGGCCGGGTCGAACTCGCCGCGCGGGACGAAGCGGATGGCGAGCTGGAGCAGCGTGAGCAGGTAGGGCACGGCCATGCTGTAGGAGATCACGACGACCCCACGGCGCAGCGCGTAGGCGTGGGTGCGCTGCGTGTTCTGGTAGACCGCCTCTGGCACCGCTGCCACGCCGATCCCGAGCGTCAGCTCGGGGTGGAGATACTGGGCGACCTCGTCGATCTTCTTCCGCAACTCCTTCTCGATGCGCTCCACGAGTTCCTCACGCTGGGCAGGATCTTCGCAGGCAGCCAGCTCCTCGAGCTGGTTCGCTGCCACCCACTTCGAGTCCACTGGAACCAGCTTTCCGTTGGGGAGGCGGAACGCCAGCTCCACCGTCTTGCCGCTGATCGAACAGTTGAAGACCTTGAAGTCAGCCGGCAGGTGCTCGACCATCGCCTCGAGGATGCGCTCCCCGGCCGCGCCGCGGGAGCGCGCCCCGGCGATCACGCCTTCCAGGCGCCGCAGCACCTCGGCCATCCGCTGCTGGCCCCG
>BEIC01000022.1 GCA_002898875.1 bacterium HR26 | reverse complement strand
GGGGATGTTCAGCTCGACCAGGCCCTCGGCCCGAGCGCGCGCGATCAGCTCGCGCGGGTGACGCTCCTCGCGGTCGAGCTCGGCGGCGACCGGCAGCACTTCGCGCTCGGCGAACGCCCGCGCCCGGTCACGCAGTGCTCGCTGCACATCAGTCAGGAGAAAATCCATCGCGTGCCTCCCTTCTACCGGCGCTTCCCCTGAGATCGCTGCCGTCCATCAAACCGCCTCGATTTCAACGACCGCTCGAATGACTGGTCGTTTGGACACCATCGAATCCTTCGGGTGACGCACCGGAGAGGAGATCGACAAGCTCGGACAGATAGCCGCCGAGAATGCGAGACCTCGAAGCTAGTCCAGGAAGTCTCGGAGCTTGCGGCTGCGGTTAGGATGGCGCAGCTTGCGCAGCGCCTTGGCTTCGATCTGGCGGATCCGCTCGCGGGTGACCCCGAACGCCTTCCCCACCTCCTCCAGGGTGTGGATACGGCCATCGTCGAGCCCAAAGCGAAGCTCGATCACCCGCCGCTCGCGCTCGTTCAGCGTCCAGAGCACCTCCTGCACCTGCTCGCGCAGCAGCGTGGCAGCCGCCGCATCGACGGGCGCCAGGGCCCGCTCATCCTCGATGAACTCGCCGAGCGTGCTGTCCTCCTCCTGGCCAACCGGCATCTCGAGCGAGACCGGCTCCTGCGAGATCCGCAGGATCTCACGCACGCGCTCGGCAGGCATCCCGGCGACGGCCGCGATCTCGGCGGTCGTCGGGTCACGGCCGAGCTCCTGCGCCAGCCGCCGCGAGAGGCGGGCCAGCCGGTTGATGGTATCCACGAGGTGCACCGGGATACGGATAGTACGCGCCTGGTCGGCGATCGCGCGGGTGATTGCCTGGCGGATCCACCAGGTCGCGTAGGTGGAGAACTTGTATCCCTTGTGCGACTGGAACTTCTCGACTGCCCGGATCAGACCCAGGTTGCCTTCCTGGATGAGGTCGAGCAGGCTCATCCCCCGGCCCAGGTAGCGCTTGGCGATGCTGACGACGAGGCGCAGGTTCGCCTCGGCGAGCCGCTGCCGGGCCAGCTCCCCCTGCATGGCGATAACTCGCCACCGATGCTCGAGTTGTCCGGCGTCGATACCCATCGTCTCCGGTGCTGGGAGCGACGTCGGCTCCACCTCCAGCGGGTTGACCAGGCGCTGTACCTCGGGCGGCAGCAACTCGAACTCGAGCCGGCTCCGTCTCAGGTTCTCCTCCAGCTCCTCGAGAGTCAAGCCCCGCTCCTCGGCGAATCGCTCGAGCGTGTCCCGCGGGATCTGGGTGAGTGGCAGCACGGCGGCGAGTACCGCGCGCTTATGGGCAGGCGGGTTGGGATAAATCGCTTGGTAGAAGGCCAGCGTCAGGGGCCAGCGGGCAAGGAAACGGCTCCAGATCTCCTCCAGCACCGCGATTGGGGAATCCCGGCCAGCCTCCCGGCAGGCACGTTGCGTCTCAACGAGGTAATCCTTGAGCTCTACCGCCTGAGCGAGCGAGACCTCCTGCTCGGCACTCAGCAGCGGTACGCGCCCGATCTCGGCCAGATAGAGTCGAACCGGGTCATCGATGACCAGGTCGGGCAGGCCATCAGACTCCCAGGAGCCAGTCACGTCGCCCAGGTCGGCCAGCTCGAGCTCAAGCTCGGCCGCGTCCACCGGCTCCTGTACCCGGTCATCGAACTCTAGGACCACGCCGTGGGACGCCAGCCGGGCTAACGTGGCGTCCAGCTCGTGCGGGTCGAGGAGCGCGCCGAGCTGGCTGAGCTGCTCGCCGCTCAGGAACCCTTGCCGCCGTGCCTCGGCCTCGATAGCTTCGGCCGCCTCCCGCGACGGCTCCACCTGGCCGTTACTGGATTGGGCGCTCGGATCGTGGCTACCGCTCGCGCCACGTCGCTTCGCTCTGCCCACCCGCTAAACCCCTACTGTCACTGGGGTACATCATCCCACATCGGCGGCATGCCAGTGATACTACGGCGGCGTCGGCAATTCAACCGCCGCCAACGACTCCGACGACTCCCCCGCTCCGACCTCACGCTGGAGCACATCCTCGATCCGTTCGCGGCGCTGAAGCAGTCGCGCCTGTCCCTCCCTCACGAGTACTACGGCCGGACGCAGCGCAAGGTTGTAGTTGCTCGCCATCGCCAGACAGTATGCGCCAGCGGCCGCGATCGCGACGAGATCGCCGGGGCGAGGTTCTGGTAGAGTTGCGCCGTCGACCAGAACATCGCCGGACTCGCAGTATTTCCCGGCAATCGTGACGACGGAGTCCGCCGGACCGTCGCGGTTGGCCAGCACGGCCGTGTAGCGAGCGCCGTAGAGCGCCGGCCGGATGTTGTCCGCCATGCCGCCGTCCACGCTGACGTAGCAGCGGACACCGGGGATTTCCTTGATCGCGCCGACACGGTAGACAGCGACGCCGGCCGGCCCCACGATCGACCGGCCCGGCTCCAGCCCCAGCACCGGCAACGGGAAGCGCGCCTTCTGAGCTGCTCGCTGCACTGCCCCGGCCACCGTCTGCACGAAGGCCTCAATGTCCAGCGCCGGGTCGTCGGGCAGATACTGGATCGCCAGCCCCCCGCCGGGGCTGATCTCTTCCGGTACGACGCCGAACCGCGCAGCCATCTCGCGTGCGAAGTCAAACAGCCGCTCGACCGCCAGGACGTACGGCTCGAGCTCGAACACCTGCGACCCGATGTGCGCATGATAACCGCGCAAGCGGAGACCAGGCATCTCCAGAATTCGCCGGACGGCGCGGAGCGCATCGCCGGTTTCGATCAGCAGCCCGAACTTGGAGTCCACCTGGCCTGTCTTCCGGTGAGCATGGGTATGCGCCTCCACGCCGGGGTTGACTCGTACCAGGACGGCGAGATATTGTCTGGTGTCGCGAAGCAGGCGTTCCAGGAGATCGAGCTCGTAGTGGTTGTCGACCACCACCGCGCCGATGCCCGCTTCCAGCGCTAACTGCAACTCATCCTCGCTCTTGTTGTTCCCGTGGAAGACGATCCGGCCCGGCGGGAACCCGGCTGCCAGCGCGAGCTGAAGCTCTCCGCCGGAGACAACGTCGAGCCACAGCCCTTCCTCGACCACGAGCCGCAGCAGGCCGACGCTGAGATACGCCTTGCCGGCGTAGACGATCCGCGAGGGCCCAGGATAGTAGCGGGCCAGTGCCTCGCGGTAGGCCGCGCACTGGGCACGGATCGTCGCCTCATCGTAGATGTAGAGCGGCGTGCCGTACTCCGCGACGAGCTGCGGGACCGGGATGCCGCCGATCACGAGCTGCCCGGCGACGTCACGGGTGGCGGTCTTCGGCCATAGCATGGTCGATCACGCTCAGTCTCACGCGTTGCCCGGCTCCGGGGCTCCCCCTCCAGCTTGCCGGAGTGCCAGGATTATATACCGCTCCCTCGCAACAGACACCCCGCAGTTGGCCGATCTCGCCTTGGTAGAGAGCAAGCGGGCAGGTAAGCTTTCCTCAGCGGCGCACGCGTCGCGACGCATCCTCCCCGAGGGGAGGATGCCGATTGTCAGGCACCGAACAGTGCCGGATAGCTCCGGGTCAGGTGCGCGAGTGTTCACGCGTGATCGCGCCGGAGCAAGGAGCTGCTGTAGAGTCCCGGTTCGGCGAGCAACCGGCATCGGCACACGGCGCCGTCCGGACCAGGAGAGCATACACGTTATGCCGACGACGATCCTTTCCGTCGAGAACCTCAGCAAGCGATTCGGAGCCGAGGAGATCTTCTCCGGCATCACGTTTCAGATCCAGGAGCGCGATCGCATCGGATTGGTCGGCGTCAACGGCGCTGGCAAGAGCACCCTGCTGCGCATCCTGGCCGGCCTCGAGCAGCCCGATGGCGGCGCCCTCATCGCCCAGCGTGGCCTGCGCATTGGCTACCTGGCGCAGGAGGCGGCCGTCGACCCGAGTCGGACGGTGCTCGACGCCGCGCTCGAAGCGATGGAGGAGGTGCGGCAGCTTGGTCGAGACCTCGAGCGCCTCACCACGGCGATCGCAGACGCGAGCGGCGAGGCGCTGGACCGGCTACTCGCCGAGTACGCGCAGAAGACCCTCCGCTTCGAGGCGGCTGGGGGCTACGACCTCGAGCACCGGGCGGCGGAAGTCCTGGCCGGGCTCGGCTTCGAACAGGACGAGTTCAGCCGGCCTGCCGGGCAGCTCAGCGGCGGCCAGCGCACGCGCCTGGCCCTGGCCCGCGCGCTGCTGGCCGATCCCGACCTGTTGCTCCTCGACGAGCCGACGAACCATCTCGATCTGCAGGCCCTCACCTGGCTGGAAGATTTCCTCCGCGCCTGGCGCGGAGCTTTCGTGGTCGTCTCGCACGACCGCTACTTCCTCGATCAGGTGACCGAGCGCACACTGGAGCTCAGCTTCGGCCATCTGGAGGACTACCCGGGCAACTACTCGCGCTACCTCGAGCTGCGGGCCGAGCGGCTGGCCCGGCGCTGGGCCGAGTACGAGGCCCAGCAGGAGTTCATCCGCAAGGAAGAGGAGTTCATCCGGCGCTACCGGGCTGGCCAGCGTGCCCGCGAGGCGCGCGGCCGGGCCACCCGGCTGGCCCGGCTCGAGCGGATCGAGCGCCCCCGCGAGCACGAAGCGCTCCGCCTCCAGCTCACTACCGGCCTGCGCAGCGGGCGCATCGTGCTCACCACCAGCGAGCTGGTCATCGGCTACCCGGCCAGCGACGGGTCAGAGCCGGTCGTGCTCTGCCGCACGCCGGAGCTGGTGGTCGAGCGCGGCGAGCGGGTCGCGATCATCGGCCCCAACGGTGCCGGCAAGACGACGCTCATCCGCACTTTGCTGGGCGAGCACTCGCCGCTGTCCGGGCAGATCCGCTACGGCACTGCAGTTCGCCCGGCCTACTACGCGCAGGGTCACGAGCAGCTCGACCCGAAGCTGACCGTGCTGGGCACCATCATGCGGCGGCAGCCGATGAGCGAGGAGGCGGCGCGCACCCTCGCCGGCCGCTTCCTCTTCAGCGGCGACGACGTCGTCAAACCGGTCAGCGCGCTGAGCGGCGGCGAGCGCAGCCGGCTGGCGCTGGCGCTCTTGACCCTCGAGCGCGGCAATCTCCTGATCCTGGATGAGCCGACCAACCACCTCGACATCGCCAGCCGCGAGGCGCTGGAGTCGGTGCTAGAGGACTTCGAGGGCACCATCCTGTTCGTCTCCCACGACCGCTACCTGATCGACCGGCTCGCGACTCGCGTCTGGTCGATCGAGGACGGCGTCCTGCAGGTGGCGCCGGGCAACTACACCGACTACCAGCGCCTGCGGGCTACCACACAGGACGCTACCGCCCGGGTGAGACCGACAGCAGGCACTTCGGACGGGCGGGCCCGCCCATCCGAGGAGATGCCGAAGCCGGCTCGGCGCTCCCCGCGCCAGGTCGAGCGCGAGCTGCGGGCCGCCGAGGAGCGCATCGGCGAGCTGGAGGAGCGGCTCAACGCGCTGGCCGATGACCTGGCCGAGGCGACAGCCCGGCAGGACATCGAGGCGATCGCCGAACTGGGCGCGGCCTATGAGGCGATACAGGAGGAACTGGACGCGGCCTACCGGCACTGGGAAGCGCTCCAAGAGGAGCTGGACGCCGTGACCGGAGGCGTCGAGCGGTGAGCCGGGCACGGCCATACGTCATCGGGCTGACTGGGAACATCGCCTGCGGCAAGTCGCTCGTGCTGCGCACGCTGGCCGAGCTCGGCGCCGAGACCATCGACGCCGACCAGGTGGCCCGGGAGTTGATGAGCCAGGGCAGCCCGGTGCTGGAGGAAGTGGCGCGGGCGTTCGGGCCGGAGATCATGAACCCCGATGGCAGCCTCGACCGCCGCGCGCTCGCCCGGATCGTCTTCAGCGACCCCGAGCAGCTCGCTCGGCTGGAGGCGATCGTCCACCCGCCGGTCGTCGAGCTGATTCGCCGGCGCGTGGCCGAGAGCCGGAGTCCGGTGGTCGTGATCGACGCGATCAAGCTGTTCGAGGCCGGTCTGGCCGGCGACTGCGACGAGGTCTGGGTGGTAACCTGCAGACCAGAGCAGCAGCTCGCCCGGCTGATGGCGCGCGACCGGATCAGCGAGGAGGAGGCGCTGCTGCGTATCCGAGCCCAGCCGCCGCAGGAGGAGAAGGTGCGCCGCGCCGATCGCGTCATCGACAACAGCGGCACGATCGAGGACACTCTCGCCCAGGTGCGAGCTGCCTGGCACGCTCTGCCGATTCACCGAGGCGACGCCGGGGAATAGCGTCGCACCCGCGGAGCGTTACAGCATATCGAGGCCGGATGCAGGCAGCCGGGGATGCGTCTCCCATCATCTGGAGCTGGAAAGGCAGGGAAGATGAGCGAACCGATTCGTGTCGAGATCTGGTACGACTACGCTTGACCGTACGTCCACACGGCAGCGGTCTTGCTGCACTGGGTTAAGGATCGGATGAACGGTCAACTCGATCTCCACTGGCGCTACTTCTCCCTCGAGCAGGTGAACCAGAAGCACGGTCCCGACTGGAAGCTCTGGGAGCAACCGGAGACGTACCCCAGCCGCGGGCGGCTAGCCTGGAAGGGCGCGGAGGCGGCGCGGCAACAGGGCCTGGAGGCGTTCGAGCGCTTCCACCTCGCCCTGCTCCGGCTGCGACACGAGGAGAACTGGGAGCTGACCAAGCCGGAGACGATCCTCGAGGCGGCACGACGCGCCGAGCTGGACCTCGACCGCTTCCAGCGCGATTTCGAGCAGGCCACGCTCGAGGGCCTCGCCCGCGACCACGAAGAGGGCGTGCAGCGGTACGGCGTCTTCGGCACGCCGACGCTGGTCTTCGAGAGCGGCCGGGCAGCCTACCTCAAGCTGCGCCCGCTCCCGCCGGAGTCCGAGTATTTCGCCGTCTGGGAGCGCTTGAAGGACATCATCGCTGACCGCCCGTACATCGAGGAGATCAAGCGACCGGTCCCGCCCTCCCGCTGATCCTGCTCGAACGCGGAGGCCCGTCAGCCTGGCACTTGCCTTGAGCGTGCCAGGTTGACGGGCCGTTATAATTGCCCCTACCGGGCATGTTGCCCAGCGCTCTCTGGAAGGAAAGAGAGCAGAGAACAGGCAACCCGGCTTCAGGGAGGATGCAACCAGTGGACGCGTCGGTACGTCTCGGCAAGATCCGTGGAATCGAGATCGGCATCCACTACACCTGGCTGGTGGTCTTTGCCCTGCTCACGTACTCGCTCGCGGCGGGGGTCTTCCCCGAGTGGTACCCGGGATGGACGCAGGGCACGTACTGGGCTGTCGGCGCGCTTGCGAGCTTGCTGCTCTTCGCCTCGGTGCTCGCCCACGAGCTGGGCCACGCCGTAATCGCGCAGTCGCGCGGCATCCCAGTCGCCAGTATTGTCCTGTTCATCTTCGGCGGGGTGGCGCAGATCGTCGAGGAGGCGCGGCGAGCCATCGACGAGTTTCTGATCGCGGTGGCCGGACCGATCGTCAGCCTCGGTATCGGCGTGGGCTCGCTGGTGCTTTGGCCCTTCGCCGAGCAGGTGAACGAGCCGCTCGGAGCTATCCTTCGCTACCTGGGCTTCGCGAACCTGATCCTGGTGGTCTTCAACCTCATCCCCGCCTACCCGCTGGATGGCGGCCGCGTGCTACGGGCGTTCCTCTGGGGAGCCCTCGATAGTGTCTACCGGGCCACGCGCATCGTCTCCGCGGTCGGTGTCTTCATCGGGTTCCTGTTCATCGCCGGGGGTATCTTCCTGGTCTTCCGCGCGCCGCTATCGGGCATCTGGCTGGTGGCCATCGGCTGGTTCCTCCAGAGCGCCGCCCAGCAGTCCTACCAGCAACTCATGCTCAAGCGTCTCTTCGAGGGTGTCCGGGTCGGGCAGCTCATGGACGTGCGTCCGGTTACCATCTCGCCGGACGTCCCGGTCGACGAGCTGGTCGACGCGCTGCTCGGCTACAACGTGCGCAGCTTCCCGGTGATCGAGGACGGCCGCCTGGTGGGAATCGTCACGCTGACCGACGTGCGCAACACGCCGCGCAGCGAGTGGCCGACCCGCCGTGTGCGCGACTTGATGACCCCCTTCGAGCGGCTGGTCACGGCCACGCCGGAATCCGACATCGAGAGCGTGCTCAGAGCGATGGTGACGCATGACATCCACCAGGTGCCGGTGGTCCGCGACAGCGCGCTGCTCGGCCTGCTGACGCGCAACGCCTTGCTCCGCTTCCTCCAGCTCCGCCAGGAGCTGATGCGGAGCCCAGAGGAGATCGCCCAGATGGTCGAGAAGCGCAGCCGCCCCTCCGACCTGCCGGGCGACTGATCGCCGCTCCCTCCCGCTCAGTCACTCTCCCGCTGGGAGAGTGAAGGCGTCGCGGTACTGGGAGAGCTGGGGCCAAGCCCCGCGGATTGGGTGCTCAGCACTTGGCGTGGGATAAGCCAGCAGGCTGCCAGCGCCACGAGCAGCAGGCCCGACGTGAGCAGGAGGGCCTGCTGGAACCCCACGTGGTCGGCGATCGCCCCGGTGACCGGCGCGCCGACACCCCCGGTTACGAACCCCATCCCCAGGATGAACCCCGAGGCGACGCCGATGCGTCCGGGCAACAGCCGCTGGGCCGCGACCAGCGTCACCGAGATCGAGGCGTCGACTAGTGCCCCGAAGAGCGCTCCGGTCAGCAGCGCCAACGGCCCGGGGAAGCCAGCGAAGAGCAGCAAGGCTGGGACCGCCAGCGCCAGCGAGCCGGTCAGAACCGCGCGCTGGCCGATCCGGTCGGCGAGCACGCCGCCGAGCAGCGTCCCGAGCGACCCACTGGCGATGACGACACTGGCCAGCAGGCCGTAGAAGCGCACATCGTAGCCGAGGTCGCGGTACCAGACCGGCACGAAGGTGACGACGGCCATGAACACCCAGCTCCGCAGCATGACCACGGTCATCACCGGCGCCAGCGCGCCCCAGCGGATCGGCTCGCGGCGGACCCACTCGCGCGAGCGCAGGGTCGGCAGGCCGAGCTGGAACTGCCGGAGCGCCAGCCGCAGCGAGACCGCTACGCTCAGCCCGAGCGGCAGCATCGCCAGCGAGCCCCGGGTTCCGAGCGCGCCGAATAAGAGCGCGGCGATGAGCGGCCCGAGCGCGTAACCTGATGTCCCGCTCACCGTATACACCGACATCGCCGTGTTCCGGTGCCGGTCATCCACCAGCATCGACGCATTGGAGGCGCCGACCGGGTGGTAGGCCCCCGACCCCAGCCCGGCGAGCAGCGCGCCGGCATAGAGCGGTACCGGCGCATCGACCAGGCCGAGTGCGCTAACGAAGACCGACGACCAGGCCAGGCTGAGCGGCGCCAGGAGCTGCCCGCCCCAGCGGTCGGCCACATAGCCGAAGAGCGGCTGTGAGAGCGAGGACGCTGCGGTATAGCACAGAGCCAGGAGCCCGATGTCGCGGTTATCCAGGTTCATCCGCTGCGCCGTGAGGGCATAGAGGATAGGCAGCAGGCCACTATAGAGATCCACCGTGAAGTGGCCCAGCATGAAGGTAAGAAGCCCGCGCCAGGCCCAGAGCCGCCCCGCCCGCATGCCGAGATGTCCCTATCTCCGCGCGAAGTCCGGCGAGGGGCCGAGATCCCGAACGAACCGGGCGATCAACCGGATGGCTGCGTCGAGGTCGTCCAGGCTGATCAGCTCGTTCGGCGAGTGCATGTAGCGGTTGGGCACAGAGACGAGCCCGCAAGGGATACCAGCACGTGCTGGCGCGATGGCATCGGCGTCCGTCCCGGTTCGCGATGGCGCAGCCGAGAGCTGTACCGGGATGTCCTCGGCCTGAGCTCCCGCCAGCAGGCGCTCGAAGACGAGCGGATGGATCATCGAGCCGCGGTCCAGTACTGGCCCACCACCGATCTTGATGTTCCCGCCACCGCGCTTGTCGGCTTCGGGGTGATCGGTCGCGTGGGTGACGTCGAGGATGATCGCCACACTGGGGTTCAGCGCAAAGGCGCTCGTCCGCGCGCCCAGGAAGCTGATCTCCTCCTGGGTGGCCGCGATGGCGTAGACATCGGCCCGCGGTCGATCGGTCGACAGCGCGCGGAGGACCTCCAGCGCCACGAAGGCGCCCATGCGGTTATCGAGCCCGCGGGCGACCAGCCGGTTGTTGCGCAGCTCCACGGGAGCCTGCTCTAGCACCGCTGGATCTCCCACCGAGACGAGCTCGCGGGCTTCCTCGCCACTGCGCGCGCCGATGTCGATCCAGAGATCCTTGATGCGGCTGGCCTTGCCCTTCTCCTCGTCGGTCAGCAGGTGGGCAGGCTTGCGGCCGATCACCCCGAGCACCGGTCCCTGGCGGCCGAGCACGCGCACGCGCTGGCCGGTCAGAATCTGGTCGTCCCAGCCGCCGATGCCCCGGAACCAGAGGTAGCCCTCATCGTCGATGTGGGTGATCATCAAGCCGATCTCATCGACGTGCCCCTCGACCACGACCACCGGCCCATCGCCGCGCAGCCGGGCAAAACTGTTGCCGTTCTGGTCGACCGTGACCTCGTCGGCAAACGCCTCTGCCTCCTGCCGCCAGACGCGAGCCGCCGGCTCCTCGAATCCGGAGGGGCTTGGCGCTTCGAGCAGCTTGATCAGGAAGTCCTTCTGTCGTTGCTCCACGGTGAGTCCCTCCCGCAATGATTCCTCCGCACGTCGTTCGTCCCGCCGCTGCGTGCGACCATGCATCGGATCGGCAACCCCGGAAGGCAGCAAGCGGGATAGTGACTTTTTACCGCGTTCCGCACCCCGCGGCATCAGGGCGATGAGATAAGGCCTAGTTCACCTGGCAGTGCGCCGGCAGCCCGTTCAGCACGTTGGTGACGTTGGTCAACGACAGGTAGAGCGTCCGTTCGAGCGCCTCCTGCGTCGACCCGCCGAGGTGCGGCGTCATGATCACGTTCTCGAACTCGATGAACGGGTTATCATGAATCGGCTCTACCTCGAAGACGTCGAGCCCGGCGCCAGCGATCTTGCCGGCCCGCAGCGCCTCGACCAGCGCCGATTGCTTGACGACAGGACCACGGGCCAGGTTGATCAGGTAGGCCGTAGGCTTCATCAGGCTCAGCGCCCGCTCGTCGATCAGGTAGCGCGTGTCCGGCGTCAGCGGGACGTGGAGCGAGACGTAGTCGGACTCCCGCAGCAATCGCTCCAGCGGCACATAGCTGATGCCGTGCTCGTTGGCGAAGGTGATATCCCAGACGATGTCGTAGGCCAGCACCTTCATGTTGAAAGCCCTGGCCAAGAGCGCCAGGCTCTTGCCGACCCGCCCCAACCCGACGATGCCGAGCGTCTTGCCCCAGAGCTCCTGGCCGAAGAAGCGTCCCCACTCGCCACGCCGCATGGCCCGGTCGGCCTCCAGCATCCGCCGCGAGAGGCCGATCATCATGCCGACCGCTAGCTCCGCCACCGAATGATTGTTGCACCCGGCACAGATACAGACCGCGATGCCGCGCCGTGTCGCCTCCTCGACGTCGATGTGGTCGTAGCCGACCCCGCTGGTGCTGATCACCTTCAGACGGTTGGCGTGCGCGAGCACCCTCTTCGTCACCGGCTCCAGGCCAGTGACCAGCCCATCCACGTCGCGGATCAGCTCGCAGAGGTGATCCTCGGTAACCGGGTAGACGATCTCCCGCTCCGCCAGCCGGCAGCCGCGAGACTCGAGGAACCGTGCGATTTCCTCGCGCACCCCACCGTACTTCCAGGACAACACCAGCACGTCTTTCGCCATCGGAAACTCCCGCTCCTTTCCCGGCCCGATTGAGCGACCGGCTGCTCGCGCCATTCTACGCCATCATCCGAAGCGCTGGAGTTCACCGCAACCGCACGCTGCCGCTATCGATCAGGCGGTCGGCTCATCAGCCTGCTCGGTGCGCATCTCTGCCGGTGACTCATCGAGAAGACCGAGGCTCTCCTCCGGTTCGAGATAGTAGAACGCGAGCCGCAGGCGCCCCGGCGGCGTGCCGAGCACCTCGCGGAAGATCTCCACCGCCTCGCGCGCGAAAGCACGCCGCTGCTCGAGCGGCAGCGGTTCTTCCCGCGCGTAGACGACCTCGAGAAGCGGCATCCCTTTCCCCTCCTTCGATATCCCAGCGCCGGACGAGCCGGGCAGGCAGAAGACGCGAGCGCTCTTGCCTTCACGGCAGCAGCTCGCCACAGCCGCTCCGCATTGTGCCACGGAGTGCGCAGCTACGGCGTACGGGCGAGCAGCGTCTCGGCTCCTCGCGTGCCCTCGCCTAGCGGCGGCCAGACGGAGAGGTCGAAGGGGTAATCGGAACCTGGCGCCACGCGCTCCGGGCCGGCGACATCGAGCAGGAGCTGCAGCGCCTCGGGAGTCCACACGACGGTGTCGAACCACAGCCGGCGCAGGTAGGTGCTCGGCGGAGCCTTGAGCGAGCCGCGGACGACCGGCCACACCCGGTAGCCCTGATCGAGACGTCCGATCTGGTACGGCAGAAAGCCACCGCCGTGCGCGACCAGCAGCTTGACCCGGGGGTAGCGATCCAGTAGCCCGCTCAAGATGAGGTCGGTCAGCGTCACCGTCGTCTCCCAGAGCACCCCGATGAGGTTGGGCATCTGCGGGCGGCGAAGACGGGGATCCTGGCTCAGCAGCGGGTGGAGGAAGAGCACGGCTTCCAGCCGATCGGCGGTTTCCCACAAGGGGGCGAAGGCCGGGTCGCTCAGCAGCCGGTCGCCGCAGCCCGGGCCGACGATGGCGCCGAGCAGCCCGCGCTCGCGTGCCCGCGACAACTCGGCGGCCGCGTCCTCCGGCGCATTGAGCGGCAACGTAGCCAGGCCGGAGAGGCGATCAGCCTGCTCGTCGCACCAGGCGGCGAGCTCGTCGTTGCACAGGCGAGCAAGCTCCCTGGTGAGCGCAGGCTCAGCGTCGTAGAGGAAGAGCTGCGGGACTGGTGAGACCAGGCTGTGCCGCACGCCGGCTCGCTGCTGGTCAGCCAGGAAGAGGTCTGCGTCGTGGAATGCCGGCTTCAGCTCGAATGCCCACTTCCCGCCGACCGTGAGGAACGGCGCCTTCGCCGGGTCACGCTGCTCCCAGCGGGCGTCCAGGGCATCCGCGTGCTGGCGCACCCAGTCCAACACGGCCGGCGGGATGAAGTGCGCGTGGACATCGATCATGCTGGCTCCTCTCCCAAGACCTCCGGCGAACCTGCTAGGCAGCGCCGATGGGGTTTACAGCGCCTAATGGCCCTCAGTGGCTCACCGGACAGCCGGCGTCACCTGCGGCCGCGACCGGGGCCTGCCCAGTCCCCGGCAGTTGCTCCGGGTTTCGAGCCGCCCGGCCCAGGGGTTAGAACGAGAGGTCGTCGATGCCCTCGACCTTGTCGAGCACCACGTTGCCCAGGCTGCCGTCGGCGAGCCGCTCGACCTTGCGGAAGAACACGGTGAGCACCACATTTTGCGTCTCGGGGTGGAAGCGGAACTCCCCGGTGGGCCCCGTGAATTGCACCTGCTTCAGCGCGCTCAGGAAAGCCTCTCTGTCCTCGACTTGCCCCTCAACCGCGTTCAGCGCCTCGGCGATGACCCGGGCGCAGAGGTAGCCCTGATAGGCGAACTGGTTCGGCACCTGGCCGTGCTTCTCCCTGAACCGCTGGACGAACGCCTGGTTCTCCGGCGAGTCGTACTGCGGCGTGTAGTGCAGCGAGGTGACGACGTCGAGCGCCGCGTCACCCTGCTGCCCCAGGTAGGCTTCATCCACCAGGTCGCCGGCGCCGATCAGCGGGAACTGATCCTTCAGCCCGAAGTCGTTGTACTGCTGGACGAAGCGGACCGCGTCTGCTCCGGCGAAGAAGGCCCAGACCGCATCCACCTGCGCCTGCTGCAGCCGCTGCAGGAACGGCCCGAAGTCGGCAGTGTCGAGCGGCGGATAGACCTCATCCACGATCTGCCCGCCGGCCTTCTGGAAGGCCGCCTTGAACGCGTTCGCCTTCTCGTGCCCGGCCGAGTAGTCCGGCGCGGTCACGGCGACGCGGGCGTACCCGAGCGAGTCGTGCGCGTACGGCCCGAGCGGCCACTCGTACTGCCCGTTGGCGAACGAGACGCGGAAGATGTAGGGGCTGCGCTGGGCCGGGTCGCGGGTCAGTGGAGCCGCCCCCGCGTTGGCGATGACCAGCGGGATCTGCTGGCTGTCGACGAAGTCGCGCAGCGCGGTCGCCACCCCGCTGTGAACGATCCCGGCGAGGAGATGCACCCTGTCGCGCTCGACGAGCTGGCGCGCCTTGGTCAGGCCCACCTCCGGGTTCGCCGCGTCATCTTCCTTGTAGACCTCGATGGTGCGACCGCCCGCCTGGTACCCGATCTCCTCGAGGTAGAGCTCCAGCCCGCGGGTGATGTTCTCGCCCAGCGCGGTGTAGACGCCCGAGTACGGCAGCAACACGCCGATGCGGACCGGCTCGCCCGCTGCCGCCTGACCGGTGGGTGTTGCAGCCACAGTCGGGCTGGCCGCCGCCGCGGGGGTCGGCGTCGCGGCAGGCGGCGTTGGCGTCGCAGCCGGGGCAGCGACGGTCGGCGTGGGGACGGCTGCCCCACTGCCGCAGGCCGACAGGAGCGCACCGAGCGAAGGGGCAAGTGCAGCCAGCAGTGCCCCGCGCAGGAGCTGCCGGCGCGAGCAGCACATACCGAGGGCGGTCGAAGTCAGCAGCTCCCGCTTCTCGCTCATCGTCTCTCCTCCCCAAGGGCCTTGCCCGCCGGCAGGCGAGCGCGACCAATGCCCTCGCTACTTTGCGACCGGCACCCGCTCGGGCGTGCCGTAGGTGTAGAACGACTGCGGCATCGTCGGCGCCCCGATCCAGATCGTGCTGTGGTAGAGATCCGACTCGTTGGCCACGTCCCAGACGACCGTCTTCCAGTCTGGATCGAAGATCAGGTATCCCGTGTCCCCGAACAGCTCGACGCGGTTACCTCCCGGCTCGAAGAGGTAGAGGAAGAACGCCTGGGTGGTCCCGTGCTTGCCGGGTCCGGCCTCGATACGCACCCCCCAATCCATGCAGAGCTCGGCAACGTCGTACAGGTGCTGCGGGTAGCCGTGCCAGTAAGCGATGTGGTGGAGCCGGTTGCCCTGCCCCGTGCCGTCGCGCATGACCGCGATCTCGTGCACCATCGGGCTGACGCTGAGCCAGGATCCGACCTTGAGCCGATCCCCGCCGATCTTGGTCTCGCGCAGCTTGAAGCCAAGCGCCTCGCGCAAGAACGCCTCATGCGGCTCCACCTCGCTCACGAAGCAGTTGACGTGGTCGAGCCGCCGGACCGGGACACCGCGTAGCGGCCGCCGCTGGGGCCGGTTGCGGAGCGGGCTGCGCTGCTCCTCCGGCGCCTGGTAGTACTCGAGGTCCCAGACCAGCTCCATCTGGTGGCCGTCAGGCATGCGGAACCGGAAGCTCGTCCCCTGGCCGAGGTCGCCATCGCTCCAGCCCAGGCCCAGCCCGCGCCGCTCGATCTCCTCCGCCCCGGCCTGCAGCAGCTCGGGCGCCGAGACGCGCCAGGCCACGTGCCCCAGCCCCGCGTCCGGCGCTTCGGTCAGCTTCAGCGTGTAGAGGTACCAGTCCTCGTAGGCCCGGAGGTAGACCGACTGTCCCTCGCGCGCGACCTCGGTCATCCCGAGCACCTCGGTAAAGAACCAGAGGCTCTCCACCGGCTTCGGCGTCAGCAGCTCGACGTGCGCGAGCTGCGCGACGACCGGCACCTGCGGCTCGTCCATCGCTCGAACCCTCCCTACAACTCAGCGGAACCATCCGGCGCCCACGACCAGGCGGGATCCTTCCACCCATCCAGGTCATACTGCGCCAGGCACTCGTCCACCAGCGCCTCGAACTGGTCCATCAGCCCGCGCTTCTCGGCCCAGCTCAGGGCATCGAGGTACTTCTGCTCGTGGTTGCCGGCGTAGTTCAGCTCGTACAGCCCGTGCCGGCCCGCGAACTCGGAGTACATCGCATCCCACACCAGCTTGTAGAGCTTGCTCCGCTCCTTGGCCGGCATACCGGTCCCGCGCAGGTAGCGCTCGAGGATCGGCTGCACCTCCGGGTTGAGCAGGTCGCGGTAGCTCGATACGTTGATGATCGGCGCCCCGCCCAGCAGCCGCTCGTAGATCTGCCGGATGCGATCCCAGGCGAAGTTGGTGTAGATTCGCGCCGCCGCCGCGTACTCCAGCCGCGGCACTACCGACCCGCCCAGGCTCGGCTCCGGGTCGTGCGCCATCGCGGTCACGATGCTCCAGAACAGGTGGCGCATCGCCACGATCTCGCCCACCAGCACCTGGTTGCCGCGGAAGTCGGCCGTGCCGTTGCACTCCAGGCTCTTCTGCAAGAGGCCGACCATGAACTCGGTCTTGATCGCCATCCGGATCGTGGTCTGGAAGTTGAAGCGGTTGAAGAACCCGGAGTCGGCGTAGAAGCGCTTGGCCTTGGGCACGTCCCGGTAGACCAGCACGTCCTCCCAGGGGATGAAGGCCTCATCGAGGACCAGGAACGCGTCGTTCTCGTCGA
Source organism: bacterium HR26 (assembly GCA_002898875.1). Classification (GTDB taxonomy): domain Bacteria; phylum Chloroflexota; class Chloroflexia; order Thermomicrobiales; family Thermomicrobiaceae; genus Thermalbibacter. The sequence goes on along the minus strand of BEIC01000022.1, from coordinate 3,611 downwards.
ACCGGCTGGCCAGCGGGCTATCGAACGGGCTCTCGGCCTTCAGTTCGTAGGATGCCCGCGAGATCAGGATCTGCCGCGGGTTGTCCATTCGCACGAAGAAGACCAGTGCCAGGTCCTCGTCGCGCCCCTCCTGCAGCCGGGCGGCGCTGCCGCTGTTCACCCCCACGAAGGTCGCGTGCGTCAGCGCCGAGGCAGTCGCCACCTGCTTGGCACCGCTTACCACGATCCCGCCATCGGTCTCCTTGACCACGTGGACGTAGACATCGCGCGCCTCGCTGGGCGGGCGGTTGCGGTCGACCGGCGGGTCGACGATCACGTGGTTCATGAAGAGCACCTTGGCGGCGCACTCCCGGTACCAGTTGCGCGCCGTGTCCGCGAAGGGCGCGTAGTAGTCGGGGTCGGCACCGAGCGTGGCCATAAAGGCGGCCTTGTACTCCGGCGTGCGGCCCATCCAGCCGAAGCTCATCCGCTGCCAGAGGGCGATGGCGTCCCGGGCGCCGAGCAGATCGTCCGGCGAGTAGGCGGGGGTGAAGAACTTGTGGGTGACGATCCCCCAGCGGTCAGTGGTGAGGAGCGTGTCCCTGGTCTCGGGCGCGTGCAGGGCATCGTAGAGGCGGGCGATGGAGCGGGCCGCGTTCCGGAATGCGGGATGAGTCGTGACGTCCTTGACCCATTCACCCTGGAAGAGCACGCGTCGCCCGTCGCGCAGGCTCTCCAGGTACTCCTCGCCGGTCAGCGGCCTGGTGGCCGGCCTAACGAGCTGCTCCACGGCATCCCTCCTCTGCATCTCTAGGTGCAACGAGGATTCGACGTGATCCATGATAGCCCGAACTGCGGTACGGTGTGGCCGAAGCTGCGGCACTCGGGTGAGGAATCCGCACTCCGGACGCGAGCTGGCCCGCGCGGCTCTGTACATGCGCTAACCGGCACGGGCCTGCGCGCTGTAAACCGTAGCGGACGGCTTCCACAATCGCGGTCCTCTTCGATGCCTAGAGGTGCCTCGTCCGGCGCCGTATCGCCCAGCGCCTTCCATAACGTAGGGTATGCGGAATCAGCCGTATCGCGCACTCCAAGCGAATGCTAGACGAGAGATCGCCTCTCTGCGCCGATCCTTGCCTTGTGATGCCCGCCGGTCGCGAGCCCGGTGTCGAGATCCCTTGTCCTCGTTCTCGTGCTATATTCGCTCCGGGACGTCTCGGGTACATGTGCACTTCTACGCTAGCGACTTCGCTCGATGAGTGTCAAGACCATCGTTCAGCTATTGTGAACAGCAGCGGAGTGCACTGCTCTTGCACTCTTCTGAGGGACAGAAACAGGAGAGGGAGGATGAGGTGGTGTTCAGCTATCGTGAACCCATGACTTGTTCCGCTTGGTCTCCTCGGCTAAGGTAGTCTACGGAGGGCGAACGATGCTGCAGACAGTCCAGCGTGCGGCGCAGGTACTGCGCTTGTTCACCCCGGAGCAGCCGGAGTGGGGCGTGACCGAGGTTGCGGCGGCGCTCAGGCTTCCAAAATCGGGTGCCCACTCGCTCCTCAGCACCCTGGCCTCGGAAGGGCTGCTCCAGCGCACGCCGGGCGGGCGCTATCGCCTCGGCTGGAGCCTCTTCGAGCACTCGCAGACGCTCCTGGAGACGACCGACTTCCTGCTCATCGCTCGCCGGATGATGGAGCAGCTCGTCGCCGGCTGGGGCGAGACCACCCACCTCGCGGTGCTTATCGACGGCCAGGTGCTGTACGTGGAGAAGCTCCAGGGGGACCGGGCGCTCGAGATCGTACTCTCGCGGGTGGGCAAGCGCCTCCCGGCCCACTGCAGCGGCGTCGGCAAGGTGCTTTTGGCCCACCGCCCCTGGGAGGAAGTCGTGGCGATCGTCGAGCGGCAGGGCTTGCCCGCCTTCACTCCGAACACCATCACCACCATCGATCGCCTGCGCGTCGAGCTGGAGGAGGTTCGGTTGCAGGGCTTCGCCTACGACCAGGAAGAGGTCATGGTCGGCCTGTGCTGCGTCGCTGCTCCGATTCGCGACGAGTCCGGCCAGGTCATCGCCGCCATGAGCCTGTCGGTACCGGCCTACCGCTTCTATCCCTACCGGCAGCGGCTGACGACCGCTGTCATCGAAGCTGCCCGGCATGTCTCCACGCAGCTCGGTTACTACGGAGAGGAGCCAGAATGGACCAGCGTCAAACGGTCAAGGTCGCGATCCTCGGCTCGGGCAACATCGGTACGGACTTGATGTACAAGCTCCTGCGCGATCCCGGCCACATGGAGCTGGCGCTGGTGGCCGGGATCGACCCGCAGTCGGAGGGCTTGGCCCGCGCCCGCGCGCTCGGCATCCCGGCCAGCCACGAGGGCATCGCCGCGGTCCTCGCCGACCCGGAGATCAAGATCGTCTTCGACGCCACCAGCGCCAAGGCGCACGTGCGCCACGCCAAGCTGCTGCGCGAGGCCGGCAAGATCGCGGTCGACCTCACGCCGGCGGCCCGCGGCCCCTACGTCGTGCCGCCGGTCAACCTCGGGCAGCACCTCGATGAGCCCAACGTCAACCTGATCACCTGCGGCGGCCAGGCGACGATCCCGCTGGTCTACGCGGTCAGCCGGGTCACGCCGGTGCGCTACGCCGAGATCGTCAGCACGGTGGCCAGCCGCTCAGCCGGGCCAGGCACGCGCCAGAACATCGACGAGTTCACGTTCACCACCGCCCGCGGCCTGGAAGCGCTCGGCGGCGCCGAGCAGGGCAAGGCCATCATCATCCTCAACCCGGCCGAGCCACCGATCTTGATGCGCAACACGGTCTACGTGATCCCGGCGGGCGATTTCGACCAGGACGCCGTCGTCGCGTCGGTCGAGCAGATGGTCGCCGATGTCCAGCGCTACGTGCCCGGCTACCGGCTCAAGAGCGCGCCCGTCTTCGACCGGCGCTCGACCCCTTGGGGCGAGCGGGTCGTCATCGCGATGCTGCTCGAGGTCACCGGTGCCGGCGACTTCCTGCCGCCCTACGCCGGCAACCTGGACATCATGACCGCGGCCGCCCGGCAGGTCGGTGAGCTGTTCGCCCGGCACCTGCTCGGCGTGCGCGAGGAGGTGGCGGCATGAAAGCGCCACGGGTGACCGACACGACCCTGCGCGATGGCTCGCACGCGATGAAACACCAGTTCACCCGCGAGCAGGTGCAAAAGATCGTCCAGGCGCTGGACGCCGCGGGCGTCCCGGTAATCGAGGTGACCCACGGCGACGGGCTCGCGGGGAGCTCGATCCAGTACGGCTTCTCCGGCACCTCCGAGATGGAGCTGATCGAGACCGCACGCCAGGCCGCCAGCCGGGCCAAGATCGCCGCCCTGCTCATCCCCGGCATCGGCACGCGGCAGGAGCTGCGGGAGGCTGCCGCGCGCGGGGTCCAGGTGGTCCGGATCGCCACGCACTGCACCGAGGCCGACATCTCCGAGCAGCACTTCGGCCTGGCCAAGGAGCTGGGGCTGGAGACGGTCGGCTTCCTGATGATGGCCCACATGCGGCCCCCGGAGTTTCTGGCCGAGCAGGCCGCGCTGATGGAGTCGTACGGCGCCGACTGCGTCTACATCGTCGACTCGGCCGGCGCGATGCTGCCCGACGACGCG